>NZ_LWFT01000113.1:0-8948 GCF_001635105.1 Oleiphilus sp. HI0079 | reverse complement strand
CCAATCCCATTTGGTCCGCCGGTTACAGATGTGCTGTTCAAGAGAACAATACGAATGATCTCGCCAAAGCCAAGAGTCACAATGGCTAGGTAATCTCCACGTAAGCGTAATACCGGGAAGCCGAGTAGAAAGCCGAACAAAGCCGCCATTAGACCGCCTATCGGCAAGGCGACCCAAAAGGAGAGGCCAAAATATTCAGAAAGAAGTGCATAGCTGTACGCCCCGACTGCATAAAAGGCGACATAACCTAGGTCAAGTAAGCCGGCAAGGCCAACCACAATGTTTAGACCAAGACCGAGCATCACATATATTAGTACCAGTGTTGCAAGGTCGATTGAACCACGACTAACAAAGAAAGGCCAAATGATCGCAAGGGCAACCAAAGCGATGGTAAACCACTTTTCTACGCTGTTCTTTTTTGATTGAGGAAGATCACTATAAAGATGACCAACTTCGGGTGTCGGGATATGGCTGAAGACACCCATAATCTTGTCGTGAAACAGCTGAAAGAAGAACACTATTGCAACGGCAGCCGCGATGTAAGTAAAGGTGGTTGTATCGGCTCCTTCGATAGACATGCTTGTCCCGCCGGTAACAAGGTTCAAACCCAGCAGCGGAAACGAAACGATAAACGTAATAATGGCCGAGAAAATGGCGTGATTTAGATTAGCGCGCATCATACTTTCTCCACCTCTTGTTTGCCGAGTAAGCCCGTTGGCTTAAACAAAAGGATGAGTACGAGCAAGCTAAACGACACCGCGTCTTTCCACTCGGAGCTAATATATGCAGCGGTTAGGCTTTCTGTTAATCCAAGAATAATGCCACCAAGCATCGCACCAGGGATGCTGCCGATACCGCCTAGTACCGCTGCAGTAAATGCTTTTAAGCCAGCAATAAAACCAATATGCGGATTTGCAACGCCGTAGTAGAGACCCAGCAATAAGCCGGCGACTGCAGCGAGTGCTGCGCCGATCACAAAGGTCACTGAAATGACTCGATTGGTATTGATGCCAAGCAGGTTGGCCATTTTCAAATCCTCTGCAACGGCGCGGCAAGCTCGACCTAATCGTGACTTTGAGATAAAGAGAGTGAGAGCGCTCATGCAAATGAAGGTCATGACGAAAATGATCAGTTGCATATATGATAGTGAGGCTTGGAAACCATCAGAACTTCCAAAGGTCCAGCCGCCGGTAATGATGGGTGGTATCGCCACATCACGTGCACCTTGAGCGAGAACAACATAGTTTTGCAGAAAGATTGACATACCGATAGCAGAAATAAGTGGAATTAGTCTGTTAGCGCCGCGAAGAGGGCGGTAGGCGGTCCTCTCAATTGCCCAGCCAAAGGAGCTGGAAACAATAATTGCCACGATAAGAGCGGCTGCCAAGATAAGCGGCACAAACTCTACGCCAAGCATGCTTAGTCCTGCTATCACCACAAAACTGACATAGGTTCCGATCATGTAAACTTCGCCATGCGCAAAGTTAATCATGCCAATAATGCCGTACACCATGGTGTAGCCGATTGCGATTAGCGCATAGGTGCTGCCTATAGTCAGACCGTTTAAAATCTGTTGTACAAAATATAAAAATGCTTCGAGCATCTTTCCCTACCTTTTTTAACAAAAAAAACACCTGCCATTGGCAGGTGTTTTCATTATTTTAGATGCAAACGCTGTTTACTTGGCTTCAGTTTTAGAGCCGTCTGCATGCCAGTTGTAAACAACAAAGTTGAACTCTTTCAAGTCGCCTTTTTCGTCAAATTCAATTTCACCAGTCGGTGTATTGAAAGTCATCTCACGCATTGCTTTCTGAATAGCGTCCGTGTCAGTGCCGCCCGTTTTCGCCATCGCATCAGCCATCACTTGAACCGCTGAGTAGGAGGTCAATACGAAAGCACCACTTGGATCCTGCTCTTTGTCTTTGAAGGCCTGAACAAGGTCAGCATTTGCTGGGTTCTTGTCGAAGCTTGGTGGCAGTGTCACTAAAAGACCTTCGGAAGCTTCACCCGCAATCGCGTTGATGTCGTTGTTGCCAACACCCTCTGGACCCATGAATTGCGCTTTGAAGCCTTTCTCAGCAGATTGGCGCAAAATTAGACCAAGCTCTGGATGATAACCGCCGTAGTAAACGAAATCGACATTCGCTTTTTGAAGTTTTGCAATAAGTGACGAGAAGTCTTTATCGCCAGAGGTGACGCCTTCAAACATCACAACGTTAATACCTTTGCTCTCTAGCGTCTCTTTTACCGACGTAGCGATACCTTCACCGTATTGTTGCTTGTCGTGTATGACGGCAACATTGGCAGGCTTAATTTTGTCAGCAATGTAGTTGCCAGCAACGGGGCCTTGGTGGCTGTCTAGACCGATGGTACGAAATACCATTTGATAGCCGCGGGTAGTGATGTCTGGGCTTGTCGATGCCGCAGTAACCATTAGAACACCTTCGTCTTCATATACGTCAGATGCTGGTTGAGTTGAGCTCGAACATAGGTGGCCAACCACGAAGCTGATACCGTCGTTAACGACTTTGTTTGCAACTGCTACAGCTTGCTTTGGATCGCACGCATCATCGTAAACAACCCCTTCAAGCATCTGACCGTTCACGCCGCCGGCTTCGTTTATCTTTTCGATCGCCATCTTTGAGCCGATCATTTGCAAGTCACCGTACTGAGCAACAGGGCCCGTAACAGGTCCCGCTAAAGCAATTTTGATGTTGTCTGCACTTGCCATGCTTGCAGCACCTGCAAGGAGAGCGGCTGCACTAAGCTTTAAAAATTTTTTTTGTGAGCTCATTAATTTTATACCTTAAAGAAGCGAGGAGGACTCGCAATATTGAATTTTATTGGGGACCAAAATCGACTGCATCAGTCGCCCTAGACCACCAATATTACAAAGAATAGCGTGCCTAGGGAAGTTTGGATTGCGATATGAGATAAATAATCTTAAAGATTATCCATTTCGTCAGCTAGCCTTGTTGGAGAATCTTTCTCCATGGGCTGATTAGAGAGGAGTTGTTGACAGATTGGCGCCAAACCTTGTCCGCGATTCCGTCGTTATTATGGTCTTCTGCAGCTAGAATACGGTTTCCGTCTTCGTCGTACCTATATTGAACGCGTACGTTGATCTTGCCATCTCCATTTGTATCTTTGCGCACTTCCTTTCTTCTGTCCTGGCTATCGTACACGTAGGTTTCTTTGAGCTTTAGGCGGTAATTTGCATCAAGCACAAAGAACTCTTTTACGAGTTTGCCGGAGTAAGTGAATAGACTTGTTTCTGATGGCGTGGCATTTTCGTCGACGCTAATATTGAATGATTTACGATTGCCGTCTTCATCATATACGTAGGCGATGATTAAATTAGGGACCCCATCATTATTTTCATCTTCCGTGTGGGTAGCTTGCTTACCATCCGAGAAGTAAGACGCCGTGGTCTTAATGTCGATAGAGCCATTGCCATCTTTATCGATGTTGGTTTCGACTAACTGGCTGTTCATATCATAGGAGTAGTACGTGACGCGTTCTGCCTGTCCGTCGCCATCTTCGTCAAAAGAAAACTCTGTAACTTGGCCGTTGCTGTATGCATAGGTCTCTGCAGAAGTACGCCCATCTCCATAGCGGGTTAGCCGTTCGATAAGCTGTTTCGCTGAGTTGTAGGACAACGTTTCGGTTGTATTTAGCTTGGAGTTGCTTGTTTCTACTAATAAGTTGTTTTCGTAGCGATATGTCTTTGTAATGTTGATAAGACCATCACCATTGGTGTCGATCTCTTCCAAAATGACATTTCCTACTTCATCGTACTCGAAGTTTGTCGAGAACTTGCTCTGAAGACCAGATGACCCAGTTGTTCCAGCTGCAGCGCTAGCTTGGATTTCTATTCCTAAGCTTGAGTAAAGATGGGTTGCAATGTTCTCCAAATCAACAGGCTCACTGCTCAATCCCAGAGCCTCACGGATCGATCGCATGTTCGATTTTTGGTTAAAGTCGATCGCTTTGTACTCGCCAAAATCTAAAGTTAAGTCTGTGAGCACGGCGTCAGCATTACCGAGGTCAATGCCATTGTCAGGGTTTTGATCTGCATCTAGATTTTGCAGTAGTGATGCAATGTTGAGTGCTTTATCAAGCGTTTGGACGGATTTCCCATTAAAGAGCGCAGAGGTAATGATCCTTTCTTTTTCAGGAGGTTCGACACTGTATAAGCTGAAAGGCGTGACTGTTGCGCTGCCAGGCGTCGAACCAATAGTGGTTCCTCCCAATGAGAAGGTAACGACCTCTCCGTCGTTATAGTTAAACCTACCATCAACATCGGTGATACCGGAAAGAGTCGGTGTGGCGTAACGAAGCCCTTTTACTGGACTGTCTAAGAACACACCAGTGTTATAGGTTACCGCTGGAGGGGGTGTGTCTCCGCCGCCATCTTCACCGCCGTCTCCACCGCTCGGATTTCCACCTCCGGAGATGGCGTCACCGCCACCACCACCGCCACCGCAAGCGGTAAGCGTTGAGATGAGAAGGGCGCCAAATAGAATTTTCCAACTATTCATTTTGCTTACCCTCTGCTATTGCGGTGTCAAGCTGATGGAATCTAAGTTCGCACCGCTTGAACCGGTCGTTTCTAGTCGAAGGGTGTTTGAGCCAGATTGGGGGGTAAGTGCAAATGAAGCCGTATCGAGCCATGTCGTTAGGCTACCTGTTGCAGGGAATGACAATGTGCCTAACGATTGCCCGTTCAAAATCACTTCAAGAGGGCGGTCTCCGCTATCCCATGCATAGCGGACAACAAGGTCGTACGGTAATTCAAAGGCGTTAAACGTATATTCTACAAAGCCTTCGCCACTATGCTCGATATAGCCGGAGCCGGTGAAGCCCGTGTTCGTTGACGCGACAGTGTGTGCGCCAGAGATGGTCGCTGTTTCGGCTTCAAAAGAGATTGTGACTGGCGTTACTACATTGACTGTTCGGGTTTGTGTGACCGCGCTATTACCTGCTGTATCACTCACATCGTAGCTAAGTATGTAGGTGCCTTCCGTGTTGATGTCTACGTTACCTGTAGGCGAGACGCTTGAACTTAGGTCGCCATCGATGTTATCGCTGGCGCTATATCCTGGATCAACAAACAGATCACCAAGTGCGATATCTATGTTGGTATCGCCTGTTAAGGTAATAACAGGAACCGTGGTGTCAGCGACGATAACAGTACGCGTAACTTGAATGGCGCTATTGGTCGCTGCATCGATCGCATCATAAGTAATTATGTAGGTTCCCGCAGTTGCCGGATCTACAGTGTCGCCACCAACGGTTACTGTCACGCTACCATCAACAAGGTCTGTTGCCGATGCGCCCGCATCCGTATAGCTGGTGCCTTGTTCTACATTAATTGTAGATGCTCCGTTCAATGTGATTACAGGAGCTGTCGTGTCGGCTACGTTGACGCTACGCGTAACAGAATTTGCAGCGTTTCCGGCAATATCACTCACGTTAAAAGTAAGAACATAAATGCCCGCTGTATTGCTATCGACAGAACCCGAAACCACAATACTTCCGCTTATATTCTCGCCAGGAAGATCTTGAGCCGTTGCTCCCGCATCGGTGTAGCTTGTTCCCTGTTCATGATTCACATTCGCTGAACCCGCTAAAGTGATTGTTGGGATGCTGGTATCTTCGACGGTTACCGTGCGTTGTACAGGGGTTCCCGCGTTTCCAGATGTATCGCTGACGTTGTAGGTAATGGTGTAGTTACCGGCGACGAGCGTGTTGACTGAACCGGTCGTTACAACGCTTCCTGTGAGATCGCCATCAATGTTGTCGGTAGCCGTTGCACCTGCATCCGTGTAGCTGTTGCCTCGCTCCACTGTAACCGTTGCCGAGCCAGTACGTGTGATGACAGGGGCTGTGTTGTCTTCAACTGTAACCGTTCGCGTTACAGGAGCCGCTGCATTGCCGGAGCTGTCTTGAACGTTGTATTCAATGATATAGACGCCTGCAGTGTTTACATCAAAATTGACACCAGTGGCAATGATGCTGCCAGAGAGGTTGCCATCATAACTGTCGTTTGCGGTGGCTCCTGCATCTGAGTAAACGGCGCCCTGTTCATGTGTGACATTCGCCAAGCCCGTCAAGGTGATGCTCGGTGGAATTGTGTCAGCTACTGAGACAGTCCGCGTAACTTGAGTTGCATTGTTTCCAGCTGCGTCCACAGCGTTATATGTCACGGTGTAAGTTCCCGGCGTATTTCCATCAACTGTATCGCCACCGATGTTCACTGCTACTGCTCCGTCTACCGAGTCCGTCGCCGTCGCGCCATCTTCCACGTAGCTGTCTCCGCGCTCAAGGTCGATGTTCGCTAGCCCGGTGAGTGAGATTAAAGGAGCCATTGTGTCAGCAACAATGACCGTACGCGTTACTTGAGTTGCATTGTTGCCAGCTGCGTCGACGGCATCAAAGGTTATGGTGTACGTGCCAGCAACTGCACTGTTAACAGTGTCTCCGCCTACTGTGATTGAAACCGATCCGTCAACAGTATCGTTCGCAGTTGCGCCTGAATCAGAATAAGCGGTGCCTTGCTCGTGGTTTACGAGTGCGCTTCCCGCGAGGGTGATGAGAGGCGGCGTTGTGTCCGCAACGATGATCGTTCTCGTCACTTGTGGTGCCGCGTTTCCTGCGGCGTCAGTAACGTCATAACGAATCACGTAAGAGCCCGCTGTAGCTGGATCTACGGTGTCTCCGCTTACAGTTATATTGGCGGTAATGACTCCGTCCACGCTGTCTGATGCGGTTGCGCCAGCATCTGAGTAGCTTGTACCTTGTTCTACATTGACCGTCGATGAACCGATCAAACTAATTGCCGGTGGAGTAGTGTCGGCAACGATGACAGTTCTAGTCACTTGGGCTGCAAAGTTGCCTGCGACGTCACTGACGTTGTAGGTGACCGTATAGGTTCCGGGAATATTCGTGTTGACTGGATTATTAGTCGAAATAGATCCGGTTAATGGGCCATCAACTGAATCAGAGGCAGTGGCTCCAGCGTCGTTGTACGTGTCGCCTTGTTCAATGTTCACCGTCGGTGCGCCAACGAGGGTAATGACTGGAGGCGTTGTGTCGGCAACAATAACGGTCCTCGTCACTTGGCTTGCCGCATTGTTCGCAGCGTCTGAAACATCGTATGTCACGCTGTACGATCCGGCTACATTTACATTAACTGGATTCACAGTTGCAATAGACCCTGTAAGTACGCCATCTACGGTGTCTGTTGCGGTTGCTCCTTGGTCTGTGTAGCTCGTTCCTTGTTCTACATTTACCGTAGCTGGGCCGGTTCTAAGAATTATCGGAGCGGTCGTATCCGCGACCACAACGGTGCGCGTAGCAGTGCTTGCAGCGTTTCCAGCAGCGTCACTCACGTTATATGTCACAGTGTAAGAACCCGCTGCCGCACTGTTTACATTGTTCACGGTAGAAATTGAAGAGGTTAGGCTCCCGTCAACTAAATCGCTCGCCGTCGCGCCTGCGTCGACATAAGCCGTTCCTTGCTCATGATTGATAGATGTTGCACCGTTAATATTGATGGTCGGTGCAGCAGTGTCCGCTACGATGACTGTTCTAGTCAGAGTGCTGGCTGGATTTCCCGCCGCATCAGTGACGTTGTATGACACTGTATATGTGCCAGCAAGGCCGCTGTTGACTGGATTGCTAACCACGATGTTTGAGGTCAGGTTACCATCTAGGTTATCTGATGCTGTCGCGCCTGGGTCCACATAAGGCGTGCCTTGTTCGTGGTTTACGGTCGCGAGACCAGAGAGCGACAGAGACGGAGGTGTAGTATCTTCAACGATAACTGTCCGAACGACCGTTACAGCGTCATTGCCCGCGGCGTCGCTGATGTCATAACTCAGCAGATAAGTGCCCGCTGTGTTTGAGGCGACGCTGCCCGTTGAGGGCACGTTACCCATATCGCCGTCAATATTGTCAGTCGCTGTTGCTCCCAAGTCTACGTATGGCGTTAGTTGTTCATGAGTAATTGTGCTATCGCCATTTAACGAAATAACGGGGGCTGTGAAATCTCCAACGATAACTGTACGAGAACGTTGATTAGCGTCGTTAAGATCTTGGTCCTGCGCATCGTAGAGAATTGTGTAAGTACCTGCCGTATTGGCATCAACAGTATCGCCGCTCGTTATAACCGTCACCGAAGGGTCTACCGCGTCGGTTGCCGATGCACCAGGGTCTGTAAACGGAGTGTTGAGTTCGTGATATAGAGGGTTTGCACCATTTACTGTAATTACCGGTGCGCCGGTATCGACGACTTCAACGGTTCGCGTCGCTGTGGCTGCTGCATTTCCAGAAAGGTCTGTGACATTGTAGCTAATGAAGTAGGTGCCCAAAGCATTAGGGTTTACGGAACCAGAGGCGCCAATGCGTGATGAAATGTCACCGTCAATGTTGTCCGATGCAGTAGCCCCCTCATCAACAAACACGGCTCCAAACTCATGGGTTTGAGGACTTGCGCCGGTGATTGTTATGGTTGGGGCCGTTGTATCGCTGACGATAACCGTTCGTACGACTGGCGTTGCTGCGTTGCCCGCGGCATCGACTGCATTGTAAGTCACGGTGTATGAACCAGCGGTACTCTGGTTCACGGCGTTGGCAACATTCACTGTGACGGAGCCATCAATAACATCGGTCGCTGCTGCGCCAAGATCCGTGTAGGTCGTGCCTTGCTCGTGTTGTACCGTAGCGGCGCCATTCAGTGTAATTACTGGAGCGGTGCGGTCAGCCACGATCACGTCACGAGTGACTGTCGGCGCGGCGTTGCTCTGAGAGTCGGTGACGTTGTAGGTGAGTGTATAAGTGCCTGCAACATTTGGATCGACAGCGCCAGTTGGGACGATGGAACCAGATAGATCGCCATCGGCTGCATCGGAGGCGGTCGCGCCAGGATCAGTAAATGGCGTTTG
>NZ_LWFT01000112.1:0-13007 GCF_001635105.1 Oleiphilus sp. HI0079 | reverse complement strand
TTTCTGCTCGAGCATAAACAAAAAGTGGTCCGGCACCGGCATAAAACCTCAAACGATCAGCAGGCTTAAACGAACCGTAGGCTCCCAGAAACGTCTCAAACAAGAAAAAGGAATTGTCGACACGTACTCTTAGCTTGCCACCATCAGGCCCACTTGTTGCCAAATAGCTAACCTCATCGTTTTTCCAAGAGACAAAACCACCCGCCTCCATTCCATAGCCAAATAGATCATTCTTGGTCGGCATTTGAACCGCACCGCCTAAGTACGGAATACTGTCGACCGTCCCCTCAAGCTCGCGGCCGTCACGATCGATCACAACGTTACCCTCACCAAACTGTAGCTCACCCACCAGTAGTTGAATATAACCTGGCAAGGGAGGGGCTGCATGAGCCAAGCCACTAAATAGTAAAATAATAAGCGTGAGATAACGCTGTAGGTTCATAAACTGGCCCAGCCTGTAAAAACGAAACATTCTAAAAGAAAGCTTGCGCGAACAACTTAAAACACCCATGAGCAAAGTATTCTTGATCTTGCTCAAGCCTAGCGCAGCTTTCACCCTAGAGCATTCTAATCTTCCTTATACTAAATGGTATTAATTATTGGTTAGCGGAGAACACAATGACTGAAGCAACAAATACGCTGTCTAAAGGTAATAACGAACAACAAGCGAATGATGGCGCAAGCATGATTCACCCCGACCATCAGGGTAACGAGCTACTGCACGATTTAGCAAAGCTACGAAAAAACCCTGAAGCCATTCAGGACCTGTTTCAATCAGGGACCTTCCCTTACAAGACCAAGATGAGCAAACGCGATTACGAACGTAAGAAAAAAGCGCTTCAAGTCGAGCTACTCAAAGTACAAAAATGGGTCAAAGATACCGGCCAGAAAATTGTCATTCTCTTTGAGGGACGAGATGCCGCCGGTAAGGGAGGAACGATAAAACGCTTCATGGAGCATCTAAACCCACGTGGCGCGCATGTTGTAGCGCTTGAAAAACCCACAGAACACGAGCTTGGTCAGTGGTATTTTCAACGCTACATTAAACATTTGCCAAGCGCTGGAGAAATGGTCCTATTTGATCGCTCTTGGTATAACCGAGCGGGCGTTGAACGTGTTATGGAGTTCTGCACGCCAGAATCTTATTTGGAGTTTATGCGTCAAACCCCAGAAGTAGAGCGTATGCTCGTGCGCAGCGGAATAAAGCTATATAAATACTGGTTTTCAGTCACCCAAGACGAACAACACCACCGCTTTAGCCAACGCGAAAACGACCCGTTGAAACAATGGAAACTGTCACCAATTGACCGTGCATCCTTGGCTAAATGGGATGAATACACCGAAGCGAAAGAAGCGATGTTCTTCTACACAGATACCGCCGATGCACCTTGGACCATTGTCAAATCAACAGATAAAAAGCGGGCTCGCTTAAACTGCATGCTGCACTTTTTATCCACCTTAGACTACCCGGATAAAGACCAGTCGCTTGTTCATGGTCCCGACCCACTAATCGTAGGCAAGAGCTCTCATGCAATTGGAAACTCAAATCATATTTTGGGCCAATCGATTTCCGAATGGTAAGCATCCAAGTAAGCGAACTGTCAGCCGTGGACTGTTCGATGACTGAAATTTAGCTAAAGAACCTTTAGCGATCACTTGCAGCAAACTGGACACGGTTTCTACCTTGCTGCTTCGCTTCGTATAGGGCCTTATCAGCACATTGAAATAGCGCATCAAAGTGACTGTCAGTGGCCGTGAGCACCACACCAATGCTCACTGTCACTTTTAAGCCATCAACACCAAACTCCGACTCTTCGACCTTGCTTCTAATCTTTTCCGCCACAATGTGCGCGTCATCATCTTGCTCTATCCGAGCCAGGAGCAGAAACTCCTCTCCCCCCCATCGAGCGAACACATCACCGCTGCGTAATAAGCCCGACACCTTTTTTGCAAGCATCATCAGAACTTCATCGCCAACCTTATGGCCATGCCGGTCGTTCACTCTTTTAAAACTATCCAAATCAATCAGCATCAGAGCATATTTCGCTTTAGAGCCCTGAACCCGCTTCATCGCCTCATTCACCAACGGCATTGCTGCACGACGGTTATAGATTCCCGTCAGTGCGTCATGCATTGCGAGTTGATTTAAATGCTCATTACTTCGGCTTAACGATTTTTGGGCCTGTTCCAGCTGCAAATTTAGATAAGATAACTTCGCATTGCGCTTTGCGAAATACACAGCAAGAAAAATAACCACAATAAGCAGCAGCGCGATACCACCGAGTGTGGTCACAGTCGCGTAGAGATTCTTTTCTACAAAACCCTCCGGGCGATTAATGATTCTTGCACTATTCGGTATGCTGGAAAATGCGATCCCATGTTGCTTTAGAGCATTCCAATCAAACATTTCCGAGGTCGCGCGATAATGCCTTCTGAACCGGCCATTGAGTGCATAACCAGAAGAGGCTTCAAGCACATTCTTGGCTAGCGCATCGCCATCAATCACATAGCCACCAACCGCACCGTTGCCAACCAAGGTGCTGTAATACACATATATTGGCGCTTTCGACACCGCTGCGATGTGGCCTAGAAAGTCTCTGGGACTAAACTTTTGGCCCGTGTTATCCTCAAACACAAGGGTGTAAAAGATCACTCCCGAAGCCGGAAACGCTTTAAGTTCCTCGAGCAGGCTCTCCAAACTAAAATCAGACGCAACGCTGGTATTCACCTTTTCTATAGAACCAAGCGTTTGTTCCATCGCTTCGGCAGACAGCTTCGCCTCAGGATTATTACCTCTTACGATAAGTACCTTATTCGCATCTGGATTTTGCTCTAGTGCGTAATCTACTCCACTCTGCACGACATACGGAATGTCAGGCACAATGGCTAAATGTGTATCGTCTTCTTCATACGAATGACTGGCGAAATAAATCGTCGCCGCTTCAGGCGCAAATTCATGTTGATAACGATCGACAAAATCTGCGGCCTCGTCCGATTCGCCAACCACAATATCAATATCCATTTTCGAATAACGTGCACGCAGAAACTCAGCAAATTCGGAGTCTAGCGTCTTAGATCCAGAGCGGTAAGCATCCAGATACTCTCTAAACACGTCAAACTCTGCACCACGCGACTCAAGAAAATCATCGAGCCCTCGGGTAAAGGCTTTGTTCCAGGGAATGTGTTCGTTGTAGGAATGAATAATGAGAATGTTAAGCGGAGAAGCGCGATGCTCTGCACTTAGAGAAAAGACAATCAATAACGCAAGAAATACAGCCAGAAAAATTCGTAACCGGCTAGAAAGCAATCCTAACGGAATAATAAAACGCATGAAAGATTCCCCTGCATGTATAGAAAATAACGCGCGACAAATACACTCGTACACGCAAATCTTTCTACCCACACAATTTGTAAGGCTTTTACATCATACTATCTTATGGCTCATTTTCCAGCATCAAAAGCGCAGATTAGAACGTGCGAAAACATGCAGAGATGAGGTTTTTCAGCTCCAGAGGCAAACCCTCGAACAGCCAATCCCTAGAAAGCTAGTCCCTCGGAAACCAGGGAAAAAACATATTTGTTTTACGTTGATACTCTTTGTAGCCCTCACGCTTCTGAACGGAGTAATACTCGGCAGGCTTGGCACCCGTTAGGTACACCAAGGTCACGTAAAGCATGACTGAGGCGAATAAAGCACCAATGCCGAGCACACTCCATACAAAAACAAATTCGACATCGGCGAGCGACAACCAGGATGGTACCGTCGCCACAACAAGCCCAGTCCAAACCAGCCACTCCGAAAAATAATTGGGGTGACGGCTATATTTCCACAAACCGATGTTGCAAACACCCTTTGGGTTCTTGGAGATAAACCACATTTTCTGCCCATCGGCGATCGATTCGGTTAGATACGCCAAGGCCCACAAGGTTAAACCGGCTACTTCCCAAATGCTGATACCCTGCAGAGAACTCGTGGCTATCAAAAAACCGGGTAATGCCAGTACCGTCATATTGGCAAACCCTTGCGCCACTGCCTCACCCAACATATGCGCATCCACGTGTTTTGAACCTTCGGCTTCAAGCATAGTGCGCCGGTATTTATAACGTGGAAATTCATACTTGAAAATAACACCCGTCGCCTTCGCCATAGTAATCGCGCCAATGCCCATTCTTAATCCAATGAACAAATACACAGCCCCAACAATGGTGTTGCGAATAGGCTCGGCTTCGCCCATTAAAAGAATGTGCGCGCCGATAATAGCCACACCAAAAGGCCAGGCGATATCCACATAAGACATTCTCTTTGTGCGCCAGAAGGGGATGCAAACAACGAAAAAGAACAATACTGCTTGCGCGATAGCGTTACTGAAAAGCATATCGAGAAGTGTTGATTGCGTGGTATTTAAGATCACACACAATACCGCGATAAAGAATACGTTGAGCACAATGGCCATGAGGGTCACCCTATTATTATTTTGATTAAGCACTTCTTGATTGTTACGAGAACTAGGCTGAGCAGCTCTTCGTTCTCAAATAACTGACTTTAGTTTACGGGGTCAATAAAACTTCAGAAGTGGCCTATCTAAAACAGTGTTTTCCGAACGAGCTCCCTAGCAAGCTTCAACCTAGCAAGCTTCAACCCAGCATAATACCCGCCGCTTGCATCGAAGCGCTAAAGTCATTGGTTGAAAACATCACGCCGCAATGATTCATATAGGTATCACCCTTAGGATTGAAATGAAACGACTTGCCAGAATAATCCATCGCATATGCACCTACTTCGGCAAAAATGCATGCCGTCGCTGCGAAGTCCCATACACTCCCGCCGCCGCTTTGGTCTTTCGGAGGTTTAAAGTAACAGGCAGGGGGTTCACGCAGCACCGCAATTGCACTCATCACACCGCCGGCGTCGCTCAAATACCTGGCGCCCGAATAACCCTGATCAACAGCCCATTGCTCCACACGCGCCCATATGTCAACGAAACGAGTGCTCTCAATAAAGCTGCAATCCAATTGCACAATAAATTCTACCGCCTCTTCCACTGCCACTTTGTTTTCATCGAGCGGTCTCCAGCGCTGGCCGTTATGCTTCGCACCTTGCCCTTTCACAGCAGAATACAGGTCATC
This sequence comes from Oleiphilus sp. HI0079, assembly GCF_001635105.1. NCBI lineage: Bacteria > Pseudomonadati > Pseudomonadota > Gammaproteobacteria > Oceanospirillales > Oleiphilaceae > Oleiphilus > Oleiphilus sp. HI0079. The sequence goes on along the minus strand of NZ_LWFT01000112.1, from coordinate 7,880 downwards.
TTTAAGTGGGTCATAAACCACACCAATAACCGGCTCACCTTGTTTCGTAATGAGAGAAATGGCCACCGAGTATCCATGCACGGAACGTGTAAAAGCGAGCGTTCCGTCCAAAGGATCAACGCACCAAAAATAGTCTTTTTTTAAGCGCGAACCGTCATCTTCAGTTTCTTCAGTGAGCAGAGCCAGATCGAAGCGATCAACCGTGTCCATTAAGCGTTCGCGAATCAACGCATCACACTTGTGGTCTACTTCCGTCACAACCTGCGCCGCAAGACTGACAGCACCGGCCTTATGTTTGATTTCTGGCACTGCGCCCGCATAGCGCATAATAAGTGCGCCCGCCTCTTTGGCAACGCGCTCGGCCCGTTCCCGAAGAAGATTAAGATCTGATGGTTTTAAGTGCATAAAAACAGTGCTATCGAATAAAAGAAGAGAACAAATATACGCGCATTAAAACAACCGTAAACCCTTCATTCTCTGCTAACCCGCAATCTCGACCGCATATCGACCAGATAAGGGCAAAGACACTTTGAACTAGGGTACAGGCCTTTTCTATCGCGTGATTGCGGGCTTGCCTTTAAGTCGTCTCATCCATAAGCTCAATGCGTTTCTTCAAACACTCATCTAAAAGGATGCAACACCAATGAGCAGCATCGTCGAACATGGACTCAGCGTATTTATGGCATTTTTTGCCATTATGAATCCGATAGCTAACACCACGGTTTTCGCCTCGTTGAGTGAGAATCTCAATTACGATGAACGCCGTAAGCTGGCGGCAAAAGGCATTCTGATTGCTTTCGTGACGATTGTCGCTTTTGCTTTGATCGGCCAATACCTGTTCCAGCTATTCGGCATTTCTCTGTCTGCATTCCGCATTGCAGGGGGCGTGCTAATTTTCATCATTGGCTATCACATGCTGAATGGTAAAGAATCGAAATTTCATTCTGCAGACACCGTCGAACATCCAGATCTCTCCGTCTCTCCGTTGGCGGTCCCGATCCTTGCTGGCCCCGGTACAATTGCTACCGCCATGAACTATTCGATGGGTTCCTGGCATGAAACGCTGATCACAATAGGCGCGTTCTTTATCCTGTGCCTTGTTACGCTGTGCTGCTTTTTGCTCAGCACGCGTATTTTGAAGCGCGTTGGCGAGGCGATTACCGGCATTATCACGAGACTGATGGGCTTGATTCTTTGCGTCGTCGGCACTCAAATGCTCGTAGACGGCATCATCGGCGCATTCCAGCTGAATAGTTTGATGCATTAACCGCATCGCTTTGGTCTTGAAACGGCATTGCAACTCTGCCCAATCAAGACCCTTGTTTGCCCAATGTATGGCAGCATGAAAAATCGTGCGAAGACGATCTCTGTCTGAAGTTTCCGTCCGCTACTTAATTACGCACCACACCTAGTTCAATCAAACTTTCAGCGCCACTTACTACTGCATCCTTAATCGAGTGAGGCCGCCAACCCAAGGACATAGCCGCACTATTGTCGGCCTTCTTGGTTTTACCGCCCTCGCCTTTCACCATTTCCATATCTTTCACGATGTAGGACAGAATGTTAGAGAGAAACACGGGCAACTCTCGAGTAGAGACTTTTGAATCCGGATACGCCTCTTTTAAAATTTGAGCGACCTCTTTAAACATCACCCAACCATTCGTCCCAATAAACCGCTTACCGACCGCGTCTGGGCTTTCATACGCTAAACGGTGCAATGAAGCGATGTCTCTTACATCTACAGCCTCAAAGCCAATTTGCGGAACCACGGGATACTTTCCTTTCAACATCTCGACAATTAATTGCAATGACGTGCCGTAGTCGCTCTCCAAGGCAGGCCCAAGTACTAAGCCTGGTAGCACGGTAGAAAGTTGAATGTCGGTACCGGCGACATAATCCCAAGCCGCCTTTTCTGCCAACGCCTTACTTTTGTAGTAAGCAACATCTGTCGCATCAACATTCGTCCAATCTTTCTCGGTAAAGGTGCGATGCTGATCACCATGCCCAAACATCACCGCCGCAATAGAAGAGGTGAGCACGACCCTTTTAATTCCTGCTGTATTCGCGGCTTTTAGTGCATTCAATGCGCCTTCTCTTGCAGGGCGAATCACCTCATCGGCATTTTTCGGTTGCTGCAAGGGAACAGGCGATGCGAGATGAAACAAGCCATCACACCCTGTTGCGGCGTCAACCCATCCTTCGTCACTGAGCAAATCAGCCTGCGCGAACTCAATGCTATCGGCCTTGTCCGTGTACTTAGCAAACATTGCCTTCAATGCAGGCGCTTTTTTCAGATTTCGAACCGTCCCACGCACCGCATAGCCATGCTCAAGCAAATCGAGAATGCAGTGGCCAGCAATAAAACCAGAAGCATCAGTAACCAGAATTTTTTGTGTCATAAAGATCCCCAAGAATCGCTTTGAACGTATATTTTTTATTCGTTCCATCATAGAGGGATTTGGCAGGCTTGTAAGTAGAAAGAAAAACCATCAAATTGATCATACTGGCTATCGGCCTTAAACAAGTTTTGAAACAACAAAAAGAGTTGACCATGCACACATCCATCAATCCTTTCTGCAGAGCGTTCGCGCTGGTCTTTCTGACGCTCTCTATGTCAGGTTGTCTCGCGAGTGATAAAACCTCAAAAAGCCAAGCCGAGACCGACCGAACGCCAGAAAAAACGGCTGTGGTGAAATCGAAAACCGACTTAAACGCTGCGACATCAGACCCAAACCAGCTAGGCTTGATGCAAGGGTTTCCGCCCCCGGACGACAAGCTGGTTATGCAGCCGCAATCGAATTACTTCAGCTTCCCCAATCTACGCTGGACGGTGTGCCATATTCGCGAGCTTTTGCCCACGAAACAAATTAGCCGCGGCCTTGCTGCCCCTCATCGCTTTGAGTACGCGCTGGATGACAGGATAGACTCACTTCGCTTCACCCCCCTTGGAAGCAATAAGAGCATGACATGGAAAGAGTCACTCAGCGCAAACTACACAGACGGCATCGTAGTACTTCATCAAGGCAAGATTGTCTATGAGCAGTATAGGGGCTGTTTGGACGAAGATGGCAAACACGCAGCTATGTCGATGACCAAATCGTTCACGGGTTTAATCGCAGAAATGCTCATTGCGGAAGGCCTACTTGATGATCGCGTTGCAGTAGCAAGCATCGTCCCCGAACTAAAAGACAGCGCATTCGGAGATGCAACCGTTCGCCAAGTGATGGATATGACGACCGCCCTCCAATACAGCGAAGATTACGCCGACCCGAAAGCCGATATTTGGCTCTATTCCGCCGCCGCCAGCCCAATGCCTAAACCCGCGAATTACAAGGGCCCTAACGGCTATTACGAATATCTTCAAACGGTTCAAAAGGCCGGTAAACACGGAGACGCATTTGCTTACAAAACGATCAATACGGATGCATTAGGCTGGATCGTCTCCCGTGCGACAAACACCGATCTTGCCAAGCTCATCTCCGAAAAACTATGGAAAAAGCTGGGGGCCGAGCAAGACGCTTACATGACGGTGGACGCCAAGGGCACGCCTTTTGCCGGCGGCGGCATCAGCGCTGGCTTGCGTGATTTAGCGCGACTTGGGCAAGCACTCCTTAATGACGGTGAGTTCAACGGCCAAGGTATTTTCCCTGCGTCGGTTGCACAAAGTATTCGAAACGGCGCAGATAAAAACGTCTTCGCCAAAGCCGGCTACAACACCATGCAAGGAGGAAGCTATCGCAGTATGTGGTGGCATTTTCACAATGAGTTCGACGCGTATGCAGCGCGTGGCGTACATGGTCAAACAATCTATATCGCGCCAAAAGCAGACATGGTGATCGTTCGATTTAGTTCTTTCCCAACAGCGAAGAACGCAAAGATCGACCCCACCTCTCTGCCGGCCTACGAGGCTTTGGCGTCCTACCTATCAGCAAAACAAATCGAGATTTATAAAAAATAAGCCACAAAAATGCCGGCAAATAGAATGTCGTTCAACGATATTTCTTGCTTAAGCCAAGGGGCCGCCAACGCAGACGAGAAAACTCAGAACCACTCGGCCCGCGTCTTTTAGATGACCGACGTACATCGCGTTATGCCCAGTCTGCATCACACGATCAAATAAGCTTGGTCACCTGAACGCGATAAGATGCATACCATTTTCCCTTCCCGAGAGCCTGGGCTTTTCTGTGCTCCGGATTCTGATGCCACGCTCGAATATGTGCCATTGAAGGCCAATACGATATAGCGATTTCGCGGCTCCCTTCAGTACATACCGTAAACTCAGTACAACCATATTGATTCATGGCAAGATCACGCATACGTTGTGCCATCGTCGAATACTCATCATCCAACTCTTTCACCGTCGCTTTGAATATTACCGCGTACATAGGCATGTGCTCCTTGTTGACCTTAAAGTCGGCACTAGCGAAAACCATCATCGCCAACCAAAGAGGGGCCTGTGTTCGAAGACTTTGACATCAGCAAAAGCAAGAAGTCGTCAATCGAATGTTTTAGAGCCCTACTTCTTTGGGTGGATATTTCTTGAGCGTCGCACCGTGCGCCTTAAGTTTTCCAAGCACAGTAGCCATCCATGGATCTCGACGGTGACCTACGGTCATTTCTTCTTTCGGGTCGAGATAGAGATTGAAAAACCAAGGTGCAAGGCCAACATCACGCACTGTGGCGAGATCTATATGCATATGCGGCGCTTCAGCCATGACTACTTTTACATGTGCTTTGTATTCTTTCATTCTAACGGCCATAAGCTCTTTACCCCACCAAAAGTAAACCGCTTCTCGCTTTGACTCTCCGCTATCCGAAAGTAAAAACGAAGTTTGGTCAATGAAATCGTAATATTTTCCAGTTGGCAGTTTATCGTTGGGAATCTCCGCGAGATTAAGCGCGAGCTTAGACTTTTATACGACAACGCTCCGAGGCAAGTAAACGTTAAATGCATTTATTGGTGCGGCTAAGACATTTTTGGGGAGTACTTTGCACTGGTTTGAACCGCAGCTAGTTCGCTAAACATGCACCAACATAACGCGAATACAACCCTAAGCCCCTCATTTTTATCTATTTTATTCTCTAAAAAATGTCATGGCATAGCCATTGCTGAAGTACCTCTCAGTACATACCTAACAATCGAGATCTACCAACCATAAGACGGAGTAGTACCGTATGAAAAAAGAAGAAGTCGTAGAAGCCGTTGTACTCGCAAAAAAAGAAAAAGAGCTGAGCTGGGAATCCATTGCAAAAGAACTAGGACTTGGAACGGTCTGGGTAACATCAGCGTGCCTCGGCATGAACAGCATGCCAGAGGAACCCGCTGATAAGCTCTGCGCCCTACTTGATTTACCAACCGGGGCAAAAGCCGCGTTGATGGAATACCCGACCAAAACGTGGGAAAAAAGCGTTCCACAAGACCCGCTCATTTACCGCTTATATGAAATTGTCGGCGTATACGGAGATACGCTAAAAGAAGTCATTCAAGAAAAGTTCGGTGACGGCATCATGAGCGCAATCGACTTTAGTATGGACGTTGAAAAACAGGAAGACCCAAAAGGCGATCGCGTTGTCGTTACGATGAACGGGAAGTTTCTACCCTACAAGACGTGGTAAGCGCCGCTACCCGTTAGCACATTCTTTAACTGGGGCTTGGCCCCAGTTACTCAATCCATGAGAAGAAGATGACTCATGTTGAGGCAAGTGAACGGGACACCGGATAACCATTCCACCGCAGCCCCCCACACTACTCCTGTCTAACTCCCGTTAAAAGCGGCTACTGTGGTTTCCGTCGGAAAGCTTTACACTTTCTCAAAAAGTCCCAAACTCCAATATCGTTAAGTATCTCTTTTTATACAGCATCCGTTTACGCGGCCCATGTATTGCTTATTTTTTGACCAGTTATTTGCTAGTTGTTACTAACTTTCGACATGCCGTGTAAAAAGAGGGTTTGTAATATCTAAGGATGTGCAAATAGTTAGACTGAACTAACGACAGCTCTATCAGTCGCTTTAAAGACAAAAATCTGAGCAGAACAAGGAGAGAAAACATGTTGTCCCCAGCACAAAAAATATGCATTGCACTCGTATTTAGCTTTACATCCCTTGGAGCAAACGCAAGTCTCATTACGACATCGGACTGGTTTGTAAATGGCATTGATGATGGATCGGCGGACTTTCGCGTGACCGAAGAATTTACCAGTGCAGCGGAACTTGGCGGTACAAACAACCGCTACGTTTATAGTATCGAGAACCTAACCAACAACCTATCCGCTAGTCTGTTTCGAATGTCAAATCCGGATAACGATCCCCGCACAAGCCTTTCTGGTCCGAACAGTTGGAGCGAAAGGGTCGGTGCCCAGAATTTCATTTGGGAAACGTCTACTCCAGCAGATTTCATCAACCCAGGCGCAACGTTAGGCGGAATGACACTTTTTACGACAAGTACACTGCCCGCATTAACTGGCTCTAGAGACGGTTGGATAATGACAAGCGACTCTTCCGGCAGCCGCGTGAACGTCTATGGATCATTTCTGCGTGATGGTAGCTCAACCGTACCAAATGATGACGATTCGACTTCGGTTCCGGAGCCTGGCTCACTCGCTCTTCTTGCGATGGGTTTAATCGGTTTATGGACTCGTCGGCGCATAGAGCGTTAAGCACAAATTATGATACAAAACGACACAGGCCTTGTTGCCTGTGTCGTCTCTCTTACTTGACCAACGCCTCTTTTCTCTCGCTTAAACTAGCAGCATAAAGAGACAGGTATTTATCGCGCCCTGCGTCGCAGAGACTGTGGTTTGAAATGGCGAGCATTCGGTGCTTCATCATCGAACAAAACAGACTGCCGTTCTTCCGAAGAAAGGCCATTCACGCTGTAACGTTTAGCCTGTAAATCATGATATACATTAATCGCAGCCCAAACGCCCGGCAACTCATAAAAGTTTTTCGTCAGTGCTGTTCCTACGCGCCAAAGTTCGCCCTCATCATTATATTTATCAACCAGCGCAATCCCCCAACTATCTTCGTCGATGTAAAACACACGTTCTTCGTAAATATGACGGAATTTGTCCTTGAGCTTCGCCTTCACGACATGCACGCGGTGCAACTCCCAACGAACATAATCAGGGTTAAGATGACCCGGCATAACGAGGTCTTTATATTTCACATCCTGTTGATCGATTCGATAGTTGTTGTAAGGAATGAAGTATTCCTCCAAGCCGATATATTCCCACTCATACCGATCCGTGGCACCGTTAAACATATCAGTATCGTCGGCCGTGCGCGTGTTATCTGACGATGCGATCGGAGAGTCATAAGCAAGATTAGGGGCACGCCTTACTCTGCGCTGTCCTTTGTTGTAATCCCATACCTGGCGCTCTTCTTTGACTTGGTTCAGCGTCTCATGGACGAGCAACGCACCACCGGCAAGTCGTGCTGGGGCCTTATTAAACGACAGGAAGTAAAAAAGAATATTCTCTAACTCATCGAAACTGCCATCGGGGCGATGGAAGTTAAACAAAATCTCGTACTGCTTAGTGATAGGCTCAAATGCACCCGTTCGATGCACCGACACCTCGGCTGCGTTTTTAACCACATATATACCGCGCCAGCGTGTCATGTGATTCCAAATTGCTTGAAGCGCTTTTTCAGAACTATTCCCGTGCAGAATTGGAAACGGGATGCCACCGTACGCATTTTTGAAGCCAAGCCCGCCGTCCGTTAATGACGCAGTCACCGCGTTTTTCTTCGTATTCTCGAGGACCCAGTCCGGCATAGAATGGGATCGATGAGAAGGATAAACATCCATTCGAAAGGTATCAGGATAGGTATTAAACATAGCGCTCTGGCCGGGCGTAAGCTTGCCGGCATACGTTTCAA
>NZ_LWFT01000111.1:0-823 GCF_001635105.1 Oleiphilus sp. HI0079 | reverse complement strand
GTACGTTGCTTTGGGGCGTTATCTGTCATTTAAATCACCTGTATTACGATGTCTCTATAAGCACAAAAGCAGGACTCCTCAGCGAAGCCCTGCTTTTGCTTAAAACACTACGCGAGGTATTAGCCGCGAGCGCAAATCTCATCTGCTGAGAAAAAGTAAGCAACTTCGCGTGCTGCAGACTCGGCAGAGTCTGAACCATGCACTGCATTCGCATCAATAGACGACGCGAAATCCGCTCGGATAGTACCTGCATCGGCTTCTTTCGGGTTCGTAGCACCCATCAAGTCGCGATTTTTAAGGACAGCGCCTTCGCCTTCTAATACCTGAACACAAACAGGGCCAGAAGTCATAAAAGAAACTAGATCCGCAAAGAAGGGACGCTCTTTATGCTCTGCATAGAAACCCTCAGCCTGCTCCTTAGAAAGACGAATCATTTTTGCTGCAACAATTTGCAAACCGTTTGATTCAAAACGATCATAGATTTTGCCAACAACATTTTTAGCTACAGCGTCAGGCTTAACAATTGATAAGGTGCGTTCTACCGCCATGGTTTCTATCCCCATTAAAATGTAAATTCGGCACACGGAATGCGCCATTCATAAATTGCGGCCGAATTATATGTCTGATTCACTCAAAAATATATCTTTGTACCGCGAGATTCGTAAAACTTAACGTTTTGGCACTATTGCGCCAACTTAGACAGCGCATTTCTCAATTGTGACGCCGCATCAAGGACTTCATCATCAGTAGTAAACCTTCCAAATGAGAATCGCAATGAGCTAAGAGCTTCTTCGTCGCCCAACCCCATAGCCTTCAGCACATG
>NZ_LWFT01000110.1:0-1238 GCF_001635105.1 Oleiphilus sp. HI0079 | reverse complement strand
AGACATGCAAGGAATAACCATGTTGCGATAGCAAGCGCGCGTCACGACCACAATCATCAAACAACAAGGGAACAAAGTGCATTTGAATATCTGGCACCTGCACACCATCATTGGATTTAAGAAACGCCCCCGCTTGAGTAATAGAGTTTGCCAAATTACCCTTTTTAAACATCAAGTAACGCAAGGTATCGGGCAACATCCGTCCCAGTCCTCGAGGTGATAAAGAAAAGCCATCCTTTTTCTTACTCTTAACGAGAACACACGCATCGACGTGCTCTTGTAGATTTTTACCAACACCTGGCAAGTCATGAATTGTGCTAATACCGTGTTGTTTTAACTCTTCACTTTCACCTATTCCAGAAAGCATCAATAAATGAGGCGAATTGAAGCTGCCCCCACTCAACAATACTTCTTTGCGAGCCTTAACCACAAAATCTTGGCCTGCCTTGGTATAGGCTACACCCTCTGCCTTTTTCTCATCGAAAATCAGTCGTTGAACCAAGGCTTCACATTGAATGTTGAGATTGGGGCGATCTAATGCAGGCTTAAGATAAGACCTTGAAACACCACACCTTTGTCCATCTTTAATCGTAAACTGATAGTAACCTGCCCCTTCGAAATTAGGACCGTTAAAATCATTAGTGAGAGGATAACCCGCCTGTTCTGCGCCCTTGATAAAACAGTCATTCAATGGATAACTATTAACGGTATCAGAAACATATAATGGCCCCTGATCACCATGATACTCATCACCACCACGCTCGTTCGTTTCAGCTTTTTTAAAGAAGGGTAATAAATCACTGAACCCCCAACCTTCATTACCTAGTTCGCGCCAATGATCATAATCAGACTCATGCCCTCGAATATACACCATTGCATTGACTGCACTACTTCCGCCCAATGTTTTTCCTCTGGGACAGAATATAGGCTTACCTCCCCGAATATCATTTACTGGCTCCGTCTCATATCTCCAGTTATATTTTCGACTAAACATGAAGTAAGCAAACGCGCCGGGAATCTTAATCATAGAGCTTTTATCTTCGGGGCCAGCTTCAAGAACCAGCACCGTATTTTTCCCGTCTTCGCTTAAACGGTTTGCTAATACGCAGCCTGCTGAACCAGCCCCAACGATAATATAATCGTATATTAACTCTGGCATTTTCCCCTCCCATCAAAGACCCAATGCACTTTCTATCTAGAGAATACAAATGCTATTTGAAATTCTTGGATCCCAAAAC
>NZ_LWFT01000109.1:0-714 GCF_001635105.1 Oleiphilus sp. HI0079 | reverse complement strand
ACTGAGCGCGACAATCGTTTTCTTCATGTTGGTCACCTGTCGTTTTTTATCTTTATTTTTTGGAGGGAAAAGAGCCGGCAAGCGCGTGCTTGCCTTAATTTATATTTTCGATTCTTATTTTTATTCTCGAGAATAATCGTAGGCGCTGCTGCTTGTACTAACTATCAATAAATGGGACAGGAATTTTATATGACAGGCCATTAAATAAGGGTTGTGACAAGAATCTCGTTATGGCGCGAGAGAAAACGTTTGTAGCTGTCCGTCGCTTGTAAGCGCCTTGAGGGTGTTGTCGTCTGCCCATAGGGCAATGATGGCGCGAGAAGCGCCAAACCATTTCTTGCGTTTAGCCTTGAATCTTGAGGTCTCCTCACCTGTAGTAGTATCGAATACTTGAATGTAGCCCTGCTGGTTCGCTAAATAGACGCGCTTCTCGTCAACTGAGAAATGCGCACCGTTAAAGATCGTATAACGTTCTTGGATAGCGCTAAGCGTTGAGAAATCGCGGGTATTAATGATGAGGTGATCATTTCGCAATGACGAAATAAACGCTTTGTTCCCACTTGGTGAAAATGTGACATGGCGACTCATGTTTTCAAGGTTTTCGGTATGTAAGGCCTCGCCATTGAGTAAATCCCAAAATGTGGCGCTATAGTTGTCACTGCCAGTGAGTGCGAGGGTCGCATCCGCATTAATGGCGACACTGCGTACGGCTTC
>NZ_LWFT01000108.1:0-876 GCF_001635105.1 Oleiphilus sp. HI0079 | reverse complement strand
TCCACCGGCGGCACACCTTACGGACCATCGCACACCGAAATGAACAGCGACTCAAAACTCAGTGAGCATGAGAGCACTCTCTGCCAAGCGATGGGAAAGCGCCTTGCGCAGCNCGCTCTAAAGCTCTCCTAGTTGCTTTAAACGCACGTGCTTCTGAGCACCTAGTGACACTATTTTTTCTATCAAAAGGCCATCTTCAATATGACAAACACAGCATCTGAACCAAACGCATCGCTTTGTATAAAAAGCGAACGCGCCGCGCTTACAACAAAAGTGGCGTATTTTGTTTTGCTCGCGGCTCTGGCTTTTTCGTCCTTTGTGCCCGGTCCGCCTGAAGGCGTGTCTATCTTTCTGGTACTTGGGGTGAAATTTATCCCTTTGCTGATTGTACTTCCTGGCCTACTCTTAAATAAGTTACGGTCTTACGTTTGGCTTTGCTTTATCGTGCTGTTCTATTTCACGCGCGCTTTTGTCGATGCTTACATGCGTGACGAAAGTGTTTGGGTTGACAGTTTTATCACCCTCACCACAATCGTCGTGTTTATGGCAGCCATGTATTTTGTAAAATGGCAAAAAATGCTGGGCAAAGCACTATAAGACCTCAATATTTACCTCGAAGTAAACAACGAGCAGGAACACTACGTGCAGCAACGCGCAGCCTCTTTTATTCTTGATTTTAGCCGCACCGTCAATCAATTGATCGACGATGGCATTCTGGCAAAAGAAGACGCGGACAAGCTACTAAGCTCACCTCGCGGTCAAAAGCACGTTCAACTGCATCCGCTTGAGATCGTCGCAGGAGCGAGCCTAGACGCCCAGAACGGTGGCGTAAAAGTCGATATGCCCTTCTTGCTCGACTGGCTAAGCGATTGGTCG
>NZ_LWFT01000107.1:0-651 GCF_001635105.1 Oleiphilus sp. HI0079 | reverse complement strand
TATGACGAAGCGGATGTCATTTTGGTTGGCGTATCTCGAAGTGGTAAGACCCCAACCTGTCTCTACCTCGCTATGCAGTATGGCATTCAGGCTGCGAACTACCCGATTACAGAAGAAGACATCGAAGACCAAAAACTACCTGCACTTTTAAAAAGTTATCGCGGCAAGATTTTTGGTTTGACCATTGAACCTGAGCGCCTGTCTTTGATCCGTAACGAGCGCAAACCAAATTCGCGCTACGCAACGATGAAGCAGTGCAACTACGAAGTAGAAGAGGTGGAATTAATGTACCGCCGCGAACGAATTCCATTTATGAACACAACAGACTATTCCGTTGAAGAAATCGCAACACGTATTATGGTGCAATCGGGATTACAGCGGCGGTGTTGAGTTAGCGTTTTGCCGCTCGAGACATCGCACATGCCTTGCGAAACATTGAATTAGCCGGGTCGGCAAGCGCGTCGCGCTCTGGCCGGTATTGTTCAATATCAATGTAAGGCCGCTGTCCGCTAGCAAGCTCAGCTAATACTCTGCCATACCCCGCACTCATCGCTATCCCCGATCCATTGCAACCGGTACCAACGAAAACACCCGGCACTCGCTCAAGCGCTCTTATGGCGGCACTAGGCACAACCGGCTATACATTAATTG
>NZ_LWFT01000106.1:0-1196 GCF_001635105.1 Oleiphilus sp. HI0079 | reverse complement strand
ATCATCAACACACGTTCTGTCTTTTGTTGAGGCTACGAGCCTAGGGTCCTGCGCATCCACTAAGGCAACGTGCAGCCCTGTCTTGGCAAGAGCGACAGCCGCGCTTGCACCTGAAATACCGGCTCCGACAATAACAAGATCATACATAGTACTCACCCCAAAAACGCCCTAAGACCCCACTCAACCAATCAACCAATCAACCCGCACTCAAAGGCTTAAGTGATTGGGCTCGACCCATGGTATGTCGCGCAAACTCGGTTTTTAACTCTTTAAACGAATTCAGTGCCACCAGGCCAGAACTCCTTAGAAGCGCTGGAACATGCGAGTCTGGAGAGAACAGCTCTACAAGTTGATCACTGAAATTCACGATTTTGAACTGTTCACCACGATGCGCATCAACAAGAGGCTTTAAATTTTTGTAAGCCCAAAACTCATTTTCCTTACAGAGGGTTAGGCCTTCGATAAATGCAACGATACCGCGCAAAGCAAGATTAAACCCTTGCCCAGCAACAGGGTGCAAACTATGAGCCGCATTTCCAACGACAAGCAATCGCTCGCGACATAGCTCTTTTGCTTGAGTGAGCGCTAGAGAGTACGCATCCCGCTCACCGACTTTATCAATTCGCCCTAAACGGCCACCGAATAGTGTTTCGATATGCGTTGCAAAGTCGGCGTCTGTCATCGCTATCATTTCATCAGCGACGTCATCATGCAGAGTCCAGACCAAAGCGCTGACGTCTCTCTTGAGCGGCAGTAAAGCAGCCGGCCCGGATTTAGCAAACCGCTCATAAGCAACGCCCTTGTTGTCTAACTCGGTTTTCAGATTCGTGATGATCGCTTTTTGATGGTAGGACTTTATTGAATAATCGATCCCGAGAGACCTGGCCAAATTAGATTCTGCGCCGTCAGCAATCACAAAGAGTTTTGCTGTTAGATTTTTTTTCTGAAGACGATCACCATCGGCCTTGTTTTCTATCACATCCAGCTCAAGCTGCGCGCAGGTATCGGTCATCTGAACCTGAGTAACCACCGACTGATCTAGAACCGCAACGTCACTTTCCATAAGCCGAGAATGCAACAGTCCGCCCAAAGCCATATTCGGAACCACATAACCGAGAGCATCAACACCCACATCACGTGCTTCAATCGACGTCGTGCCCATTTTACCTTGCTCGGAGACATGGACGCGATTAATC
>NZ_LWFT01000105.1:0-636 GCF_001635105.1 Oleiphilus sp. HI0079 | reverse complement strand
GTAGTTGTCGATGTAGACAAAGAATACAGCGAGCTAGCGCTAGAAAAGCTTCGCAACGTTCGTGGCACAGTGCGAGTGCGCGTGCTTTTTTAGTACTCGGGGCACCTGCATTGCAACGTCCATAAAAAGGCCCTTAAAAGGGCCTTAAAAGGGCCTTTTCTAAATCGGACAAGGAAGTTATTCGGGAATCACTTCAATTTGGTCCTTGTACTGAGCGCTAAACCCAAAAACTGCGTTTGCAAATAACCCACCAAGTACTTCCGTGAAGGCGTCAAATTTCAACCCTCTCTGAACCGCCCCAACAAAATATGTTAAACAAAATTCTAAAATTTCTGGGGCCTGCTTAGCATCAACGATACGATAAGCCTTGCATATCTCCGTGAACATAACAGACAGCTGGTACTTTAAAAATTGAAATTTCACGTCCAGAGTTGGTAGTTGCTGTGACGCGATAAGTAAGATATTGAGCTCTTGAGTGACCGCAAGCTGTAAGTCATAAGTTTGCGCAGCAACATGCGGCGATTTTCTAATATTAATGCCGATACGCTGAGGGCACGGACCTTCAACAATACTCTTATTCATGGACTTTGGCAGAGGCTTCAAGGTATCCATATCCTTTAAGATACAATCACCATG
>NZ_LWFT01000104.1:0-1063 GCF_001635105.1 Oleiphilus sp. HI0079 | reverse complement strand
TGTTGAAAATCCTAAGGTTAAGGACATCGTTTTGCGCGAAGTTGAAGATATCGTATCGGAAGATACTGTACTTACTTCAAACACCTCGACTATTTCGATCGACTTGTTGGCTAAAAACCTGAAGCGTCCAGAGAACTTCTGTGGAATGCACTTCTTCAACCCAGTGCACATGATGCCATTGGTTGAGGTTATTCGCGGTGAGAAAACAAGTGAAGAAACAATTGCAACAACCGTTGCATACGCGAAAGCAATGGGTAAAACGCCAGTTGTTGTTAACGATTGCCCTGGTTTCCTTGTTAACCGTATCTTGTTCCCTTACTTCGGTGGTTTCTGTGCTCTAGTCCGTGATGGTGCTGACTTCCAGCGCGTTGATAAGATTATGGAAAAATTCGGTTGGCCGATGGGTCCTGCTTATTTGCTTGATGTTGTAGGTATGGACACTGGTAAGCACGCTGGTGAAGTGATGGCTGAAGGTTTTCCTGATCGCATGAAGCATGAATTCCGTACTGCTATCGATGTTATGTTTGACGATGGTCGGTATGGCCAGAAAACAGACAAGGGTTTCTACGCATACGAACTTGACCGCAAAGGTAAGCAGAAGAAAGTTGCTGACGAAGCCGTTTACGACATGCTTAAGCCTGTTGTTGAAAGCAGTAACGAGTTCACTGATGAAGAGATCATTGAGCGCATGATGGTTCCTCTTTGTATTGAAACTGTCCGCTGTCTTGAAGATGGTATCGTTGACACTGCAGCTGAGGCAGATATGGGTCTGATCTTCGGTATTGGTTTCCCTCCATTCCGCGGTGGCGCACTTCGTTATATCGATTCTGTCGGTATCGAAGAATTCAACAAGATTGCTGACAAATACGCAGATCTAGGTGCTCTATACACTCCAACAGAGGGTATGAGAGAAATGGCTAAAGCTGGCAAGAAATTTTTCGGCTAGTTACTGAAACAGAATCGAACGGAGAATATCATGAGTCTTAATCCAAGAGATGTTGTCGTCATCGATGCAGTGCGTACCCCAATGGGTCGCTCTAAAAACGGCTGTTTCCGCAATGTT
>NZ_LWFT01000103.1:0-610 GCF_001635105.1 Oleiphilus sp. HI0079 | reverse complement strand
CGCACGTGCCTTTATGCTCCTCG
Source organism: Oleiphilus sp. HI0079 (assembly GCF_001635105.1). Classification (NCBI taxonomy): domain Bacteria; kingdom Pseudomonadati; phylum Pseudomonadota; class Gammaproteobacteria; order Oceanospirillales; family Oleiphilaceae; genus Oleiphilus; species Oleiphilus sp. HI0079. Next base: position 587 of record NZ_LWFT01000103.1, on the reverse strand, counting down.
AGATATTTCCATGCAGCTTTCTCTGCACACACTTTTGAATAAAAGTAGGGGTTGCGCTTTAAGTTGGATTTCTCGTTCCAGTCCGCTTCCGAGAAGACCTTGTCACTGTGGGGCTCATCGGTTATTGCGGCGAGGGAAGAGGTGATAACAACGCGTTTTACGGAATCGGATTTTTCGCATGCTTTTAAAACGTTAAGGGTGCCGTTAACCGCAGGGTCAACAAGCTCTTTCTGCGAATCCTTAACGTTTACGATGTAAGGGCTTGCGGTATGCAATACATAATCACAACCATCGACGACTTTATCGTAGGCGCCTTCTTCGAGAAGATTGGCTTTGTGAAATTCTAATCGCTCTTTCGCACCTTCAAGGTTCGTTAAATAAGGATATCTATCTGGAGCACCTCGAACGGTTGCGCGCACACGATAGCCCTGAGCGAGTAATTGTTTTACTAGATGAGCAGCAATAAAACCTGATGCACCGGTGACACAGACAACTGTGCTTGCGTTTTCTTCTGACATGAATAACCCCTACTGTGATTGTTATTAGATAGAGTGCGGCCAGATCATTAACTAGGTTAGTAGAGCGGC
>NZ_LWFT01000102.1:0-761 GCF_001635105.1 Oleiphilus sp. HI0079 | reverse complement strand
TTTGCATCTCCTTGTGAGTCGCGCGGTAATGAATGGGCAAACAGCAACGCGATTGGTAAAGATAATGCCTCTTGTAATCGTGCTGATCTGGACTTTTAGCGTAGTTACCCGGTTGGGTTGACGAAAATTTACTAATTTGTCGCAATTCGTAGCGCTAGATAACGGTGGGAAAGGATTAGGCTGCTACAATTGTTAGGTACGCTTCATCGATCCGCGATCGGTAAAACGTGCGTACGTATTAAAGAATCTAGTCGATCTAGCCGAGAGCATCTTGAAATTATTCAATGCATCACCTGCATATCGTTCCACTTGCCAAACAGGGAAGGCGATGAATCGCCTGGTTAGTTTGGCTTGTGCGTTGCTCCTTACTGCGTGTGGCGGTGGCAGTGGCGGTGCGAGCGATGATGCTGCGTCATTGGCTCAAGCAGCGGATGATACCCAGTTGATTGGAACGCGTGTTTCTCTGTCTGGTGAGTTGTTCGTCGATGACTTCTCTGAGCAGGATGCGGATACTCAAATTACCGGCGTCGCGACGATAGCGCCGCTTAATAACGAGGTGTCTTCTGCTCAGCGTTTAAACAATCCTACTAGCCTGGGCGGCTATGTGAGTGCTCGTTCAGGAAACTATCGAAACGGCGAAGTCTTCGCTGAGGATACGAGTGATTTTTATTCCTTACCGATGCTCGAGGGACAATCACTTTTTGTCACATTGCAGTCGGCGGAAAGTCTTGAAAATGCACAGTTAGATGTGTTTTTTCGCG
>NZ_LWFT01000101.1:0-28239 GCF_001635105.1 Oleiphilus sp. HI0079 | reverse complement strand
TGTCTTGCTGGACAGTGCCCGTCGACGTTAGTATCGCGGACGCTCTGGCCCTCCATCGTTGAACATCTCGGCGTGCATCAGGACCCGTAATCCACTGGCTTTCTCCCGATTCCATCGCCGTTCTTCCATCGACACTCATCGCCATTTTTAATCGCACAAAAGGTCGCCCTTCGGTCATGCGATAAACAAAACCCTGATTCAGGTCTCGCGCCTGATCTTCAAAAAGGCCGCTAGCAACCTGGATCCCTGCCTCAGCGATTCTTTTCATACCCCTTCCCGACACATTTGGATTAGGATCTTGCATGGCTGCAACAACCCGCGCCACATTCGCTTTAATCAAAGCATCTGCACAAGGAGGTGTACGCCCCTGATGACTACAGGGTTCTAAAGTTACGTAAGCTGTCGCGCCTTTCGCACTACTCCCCGCCTGATTCAGTGCGTGGATTTCTGCGTGCGCCTCTCCAGCTCGCACATGATATCCTTCACCAACAACACGGCCATTTTTCACAAGCACGCAACCGACTCGCGGGTTAGGGTGGGTTGAATATTGGCCAAGCCTTGCGAGCTGCAATGCACGGGACATGAAACGACGATCGTCTGCAGACCAACAAGCCATTACGATGCACTCACTAAGGGGGAGCAGTTATTTCGCGCTCTCAGAGGCATCGCTTTTTGACAAGCGATCAATTTCCTCTTTGAACTCATTGATATCCTGAAAGCTACGATATACCGAAGCAAAGCGAACGTATGCAACCTCGTCAATATCACGTAACTCTTTCATGACCTCTTCACCAATTCGAAGCGACTTAAGCTCACGCTCTCCAGTCGCGCGCAATCGATACTTGATGTTATTGATCGCCTTCTCGATGGACTCAATACTGACTGGTCGCTTTTCGAGAGCTCGCTGAATCCCTCGATTCAGTTTTTCTTCATCAAAAGGTTGGCGTGTTCCATCCTGCTTAACAACCCGCGGCATGACTAACTCCGCAGTTTCGAAGGTAGTGAAACGCTCTTTGCACGAAAGGCATTCACGACGACGCCTCACTTGATCACCTTCGGCGACCAAGCGAGAGTCATATACCTTTGTATCTGTTGCCTTGCAAAATGGACAGTGCATCGGGCGCTTTTTGCTCCGTTAAGCTTCGAAAACGATTAGTTAGCGTAAACAGGCAAACGCTTGCAAATGGCCTGCACTTTTTCTCGCGTCGAATCAATCACTGATTGATCTTCCGGATCTTTTATCAAAGCATCAAGTACATCACACATCCAACCAGCAAGTTCGGCGCAGTCACTTTCTGCAAACCCACGACTCGTGATTGCAGGAGTACCAATGCGTAAGCCACTCGTCACAAACGGGGACCGAGGGTCATTTGGTACTGAGTTTTTGTTTACTGTGATATGCGCTCGGCCTAACGCCGCATCTGCATCCTTACCGGTGATATCCTTATCGATCAGGTCAAGCAAAAACAAATGATCATCCGTGCCGCCGGATACCACCTTATAGCCACGATCCATTAAAACACTGACCATCGCCTGTGCGTTAGTGACAACTTGTTGCTGATAGGCTTTGAACTCTTCCGACATGGCTTCTTTGAAGCATACCGCTTTGGCCGCGATCACATGCATCAACGGACCACCCTGACTTTCAGGGAACACAGCGAAGTTGAGCTTTTTCTCAAGATCCTCATTCGCCTTTGCTAGAATCAAACCTCCACGAGGACCTCGGAGCGTTTTGTGTGTCGTTGTTGTTGTGACATCCGCAATACCAACGGGGCTCGGATATACGCCGCCTGCCACAAGACCAGCAATGTGCGCCATATCAACAAACAAGTAGGCTCCAACACTGTCTGCGATGTCGCGAAAACGCTGCCAATCAACAACACGGGAATATGCAGAGAAGCCAGCAATGATCATTTTCGGCTGATGTTCTTTAGCAAGCGCTTCGACCTGCTCATAATCAATCTCGCCCGTTGCTTCATTCAAGCCATATTGGACTGCATTATAAATTCTTCCAGAAAAGCTCACTGAAGCACCGTGAGTTAAGTGACCACCGTGGGCAAGGCTCATACCAAGAATCGTGTCGCCAGGCTCACAAAGAGCCATGAAAACAGCAGCGTTCGCTGAAGAACCGGAATGCGGCTGCACGTTTGCAAAATCAGCACCAAACAAAGCCTTTGCACGGTCAATTGCTAACTGTTCGACAACATCAACATGCTCACAACCACCGTAATACCGCTTACCTGGGTAACCTTCAGCGTATTTGTTCGTCAAGTAAGAACCCTGCGCTTCCATAACTCGGGGACTTGTGTAGTTTTCAGAAGCAATCAATTCGATGTGATCTTCCTGCCTTTTGGCTTCAGCATCCATCGCCGCCAACAACTCATCATCAAATCCAGCAATGCTCATATCTTGGGTAAACATCTAGCGCCTCTTTTCATACTCAACAACGTTCAGTCGGTTTTGGCCGATCTCGAACAGACAATATCAGGCTTCCAACGTACATTTTTTGTACAAGCCATTTTAAAAGCGCGTCATTTTAAATGATTTTTATAGCAACATCACGACATTTATAAGAACAAGCACATTGAAAACGACTAGACTCATATGCTATCGAAACGCGCTCACTCGTTGCCTTGAACTTGCTTTTTCGCTAGTGTGCGCGTCATCAGATTTCGCGTTGAATGCGAGTCTAAGAAATTAAGCAAAGGAGCTTCTGAATGGCACAGTACGTGTTCACTATGAATCGGGTTGGTAAGGTCGTCCCACCCAAACGCGAAATCCTCAAAGATATTTCCTTGTCTTTCTTTCCAGGCGCAAAAATTGGCGTACTTGGTCTGAATGGCGCAGGTAAATCCACTCTACTTAAAATTATGGCGGGCGTTGACCAAGATTATACGGGCGAAGCGCGCCCACAACCCGGAATCAAAGTGGGCTACCTCCCTCAAGAGCCGCAACTTGATGAAGAAAAAGATGTTCGCGCAAACGTTGAGGAAGGGCTTCGGGAACTTAAAGACGCACTGACTAGACTCGATCAAGTCTATGCTGAATACGCTGAGCCGGATGCAGACTTCGACGCACTCGCTGCAGAACAAGCGAAGCTGGAAGCGATCATCGAAACTGGCGACGGCCATAATCTAGAGCGGACACTAGAAGTTGCCGCGGACGCCCTTCGTCTGCCACCCTGGGATGCCGATGTTGCCACGCTATCAGGCGGCGAAAAGCGCCGTGTAGCGCTTTGCCGCTTACTTCTCTCTAAGCCAGACATGCTTCTTCTCGACGAACCGACCAACCATTTGGATGCAGAAAGCGTTGCATGGCTTGAACGCTTTCTTCACGACTACCCAGGTACCGTAGTGGCCATCACACACGATCGATACTTTCTCGACAACGTTGCCGGCTGGATTCTTGAACTGGATCGAGGCCACGGTATCCCCTTCGAAGGGAACTATTCTCAATGGCTCGAAGCCAAAGAGAAACGCCTTGAGATTGAGCAAAAGCAAGAAGATGCGCGCCAACGCAGTATTAAATCTGAGCTGGAGTGGGTTCGCAGCAACGCCAAAGGGCGTCATGCGAAGAGCAAGGCTCGCCTTCAGCGCTTTGATGAACTCAACTCGCAAGAAACCCAAAAACGCAATGAGACCATGGAAATATACATCCCACCAGGCCCTCGCTTGGGCGATGTAGTAATCGAACTCGATGCCGTCAGCAAACAATATCGCGACAAACTTTTGTTCAAAGATCTTAGTCTTTCCATCCCGCCTGGCAGCATCGTTGGCGTGGTCGGAGGCAATGGCGCAGGCAAATCGTCTTTGTTCAAGCTTATCGCCGGCGCGGAACAGCCTGACAGCGGAACCATCCGTCTTGGCGAGACCGTTCAGGTAGGCTACGTCGAGCAAGGTCGAGACCTGAGCAATGATAAAACCGTGTGGGAAGAAGTGAGTGGCGGCAACGACATGATTACCATAGGTAATTATCAAACTCCTTCCCGCGCTTACATCAGTCGCTTCAATTTTCGCGGCAATGACCAGCAAAAAAGGGTCAGCGAACTTTCAGGAGGGGAAAGAAACCGATTGCACTTGGCGAACACACTGAAACAAGGCGCAAATGTCTTGCTCCTCGATGAACCAACAAATGATCTCGACGTTGAAACCCTTAGGGCGCTCGAAGAGGCTATTCTCGCTTTCCCAGGCAGTGCCATTGTAATCTCGCACGATCGCTGGTTCCTAGATCGTATTGCCACTCACATTCTCGCCTACGAGGGAGATAGCGAGGTGATCTGGTTCGAAGGCAATTACACCGAGTATGAAGCCGACTTTAAGTCGCGAAAAGGCGAGCAAGCCAAAACACCCACTCGCGTTAACTATAAAAAGTTAGCCTAGTCACACTAGCGTATTTGCGATAGGGGACTATAGAACCTATAGTAAATACGCTTAGTCACTCTCTAGCCCACAACAGGTAATGAATGCATGTCAGAAACTCAAGAACACCAAGAAAGACGACAGTTCAGCCGAATACTATTCAATGCTGAGTGCACGATAAGTCAAGACGGCATGATGTGGTCGACAGAGTTAGAGGATATCTCGCTAAAAGGCGTGCTGATCAGCAAACCTGAAGGCTTCTCAATGAAAGGGAACAAAGCATTTGATGCAAGTATCAAGCTTGCAGGCGACCAACAGTGCATCAACATGAAACTCGTCTTTTCAAATGAACATAACAACGCATTAGGGTTCAGCTGCGAACACATCGACTTAGACAGCATGACCCATTTGAAAAGACTGGTTGAACTCAATTTAGCTGACGAGGCCCTACTTCATCGAGAACTAAGCGCCCTGAGCAATGCGCATTAGGCTTTGCGCGAGCTAAGAGAGAAGAATAAACCAACCTCTTCAAGCGCCGAGACGGCTCGATCAGAACAACTGCTGAAGAAACTCAGATAAGCTTTTCACTGCTGTTACTTCAATGCCTAGAGCGGTTTCGCGGGGACGATTCCCCCAAGGAACAATTGCCTTCTTAAACCCATGCTTTGCAGCTTCCTGTATTCGCTCCTGCCCGCTGGGTACAGGCCGTACCTCGCCCGACAACCCAAGTTCACCAAAGATAATAACGTCACGCGGCAAACTAACCGTCCGTAAACTGGAAACGATCGCAGCAATCGACGCCAAGTCCGTGCTCGTTTCTGCGGTCTTCACGCCACCGACAAGATTGACGAAAACATCCTGATCACCACAATGCAAACCACCATGACGATGCAACACTGCTAGCAGCATGGATAATCGATTCTGGTCCAAACCAAGCGCCACTCTTTTGGGATAAGAGCCCTGACTTTCATCAACAAGCGCCTGCAACTCCACTAGCAGCGGCCGAGTACCCTCCCAAAGCACAGTAACGGAACTCCCAGGACTGGCTTCTTCGCCTCGATTCAAAAAGATTGCGCTTGGATTTTTAACTTCAATCAATCCACGTTCCTGCATCGCAAAAACACCAAGCTCGTTGACGGCGCCAAAACGATTCTTGATGCCACGCAATGTTCGGTAGCGTGTATCACTTGAGCCCTCAAGCATGATCGAGCAATCAATCATATGCTCGAGAACTTTCGGGCCGGCAATCGCGCCTTCCTTGGTCACATGACCAACCAAAAACAACACCATCCCTGTCTGCTTAGCGAGACGAGTAAGACGGGCAGCGCACTCACGAACCTGAGACACACTTCCAGGCGCCGATTCAATGGACTCACTAAACATCACCTGAATACTGTCGACGACAATCACTTTCGGCTGAGTCGCCTGAACAGTCTGCTCGATCACCTCAACACTTGTCTCAGAAAACATCTGAAGCGCATCAGCGGTCAAACCGAGCCGCTTAGCTCGCATAGCAACCTGCTGCAAAGACTCTTCACCAGTAATATAAAGCGCAGGAAGTTGTCCTGCGAGATGACACATCGTTTGCAACAGGAGTGTACTCTTCCCCGCTCCCGGGTGACCGCCAACCAAAATCGCTGAACCGGGAACCAAACCGCCACCTAAGACGCGATCAAACTCACCTATACCAGAGCTAAAGCGAGGTTGCTCAGCAAGATCGATAGAACTCAGTGTTTTTATTTCAGACGCAGCGCCGGCATATCCGACGGTTTTAGTTGAAGAACGTGACGACTTGGCAGAGCCGAGCCTGATTTCCTGAACCGTGTTCCATTGCCCGCATTCAGGACATTGACCCTGCCACTTTGAAAAATCAGCACCGCATTCCGTGCATACAAAAGCTGTTTTCGTTTTTGCCATAGTTATGGAAGTAAATTTCCGAAGTCCGGGTTCGAACCAGAATCTGGCTGTTCAACAGGAATTACTGGAGGACGAACGAACTCTCGATTCAAAAACTGCACCCACGATAAATCGAAGTTCTCTGCTGTTTTATCACCGCGGCCATCTCCTGTCTGATCACCATCCGCTTCAATAGCGAAAGTGATGGAAGACGCATTGTTTACATTCATAGCCGCATTCTCATCGTTAATTCCATCAAGAGACAGAATACCACTAGAGGGGTGCAACTCAGCTAGCGCACCCCGCATAGCGACACCATTACTTACTCGAACCTCTCCGATGGCACCGTTCAAATTATTAACGAGCTCTGCATCAAAATACGCACCGTAAGTGGCCTGTGATTGTTCGTCATATTCCATCCGCCATTCGAAATCATTCAAAGTGTAAGACTCACTCAAATTTCCCAAAACGAGAGAGCTAGCGATCGCCTCAGAGGTGATCCGCAATATTTTGTTCTCTGCACGGTTCTGGGTGTGCGTTAGCGTAACGCTTCCATTGAGGATTCGCGTAGAGTCGCTTGCAGCCAATGTTAAACTAGCGAGATCAAGATCTATTTGACGCTCATAATAGGTACAGTCTACCTTTTCCTCTAAACCCTCAGAGACTTTATAAATTGAAGCACCATCTGCATCAAGGACAGAGCCGCTCACTGTAGATGAACTATTCAACACGACGGCTTCTTCGCTCAAGCTGAGCTCGTAAACCGCATGTTCGACCACTTCGGTTCTATCCGTTGGATTAGCGTTTAGATAGCGCACAAATAAGCGCGGCCCCTGCTTGTCGAATAATATCATCTCAGCCTGATCCGCAATCACTCTTGCGCTTCCATCAAAGTCATCGCGAACCACACGAGATGCACAATGATCAATATCGACTACATTAGAAAATTCGGTGTTATAACCCTCAATCTCTAGATAACGGCCGGTAATAAGACCATTTAACTGAATACCATTCGATCTAACACACTCATCAAACTCAATGCTAAAAGCATCTTGTACGCGATACTCGTCACCAACCGAATTTGGGTAATTCGCGGTATAGCTTCCACCGCCTGAGCATGTTACTGGACTCGAAGACGCTACCAGACCTGAAGCATCAAGAAACTGATCAACACGAGCGTAATAGAACGGAGAGTAGGCAGCCTGATAAGCACTCCATAGCAGTTCTTCAGAGTTATCATTGGTGACATCTAAATTTCGGCGATTATCACTTAAATCTTGATCATCGACGTTAAATTCGCCGCAGGCTGAGACCAGATAAGCAAGCAAAAGTACACAGACTCGTATTGAGCGACTCATTGAAGGTCCTGTTTATTTTGAGATACGCTGAAATTGTATGGCATGAAGAGGAAGGGATAAACGCTGCGCCACCGCAATTGTGACGCAGCTTACGCTGAACATAAGATTAAACGTGGTATTGAGCGCTTATTTCGTGAACAGCATCGACAAAGACTTTTGGCGCCTCAGGGTCTACAAACTGATGGATGCCATGCCCAAGGTTGAAGACATGACCAGCACCTTGTCCGAAATCGCCCAAAATGCGCGCGACTTCCGCTCGAATCTGCTCAGGCTTCGCATACAAAACACTGGGGTCCATATTACCTTGCAAGGCAACTTTATCGCCAACAAGACTGCGTGCGCGACCAATATTCATGGTCCAATCCAGGCCCAATGCATTCGCACCACAGTCAGCGATTTGCTCCAACCAAAGCCCACCGCCCTTGGTAAACACAATCGATGGCACCCGCAAGCCACGCGCTTCAGTCTTCAAACCTGCGACGATTTTCTTCATATAAGCAAGGGAAAAGTCGATGTAAGCCTGATCGCTAAGGTTTCCACCCCAAGTATCGAAAATCTGAACAGCTTGTGCGCCCGCATCTATCTGAGCATTCAAGTAGCCGATCACCGAGTCGGCCAATATATCCAGTAAAGCATGCAAAGTTTCAGGCTCACGATACATCATCGCTTTAATGTGCCTAAAATCCTTTGAGCTGCCACCTTCAACCATGTAGGTTGCCAAGGTCCAAGGCGAGCCTGAAAAACCGATCAAAGGTACTCGACCAGAAAGTGCGGAGTGGATTTCACTGACCGCATCGGTCACGTAGCTTAAGTCAGCGGCCGTATCCACGACAGATAAATCAGCGACGTCTTTCTCACTGCGAATAACCTTCTTGAATCGCGGCCCTTCTCCAGTCTCAAAGTAAAGACCAAGCCCCATCGCATCTGGGATGGTCAAAATATCAGAGAACAGAATAGCCGCGTCCAAGTCGTAACGCTCAAGAGGCTGAATGGTCACCTCGCAAGCTAACTCCTTGTTTTTACACAAACTTAAAAAATCGCCAGCCTGTGCTCTCGTCGCTTTGTATTCAGGAAGATAACGACCAGCCTGACGCATCATCCAAACTGGTGTGGCATCGACAGGCTCACGAAGCAAGGCTTTCAGAAAGCGATCATTCTTGAGTTGACTCATAGTGTTCTCTTTTCCATACAAAGTAAAAAGGCACGACGATCGCCGTGCCTTTCAAGCTAAAACAAGACGTATTAAACGTCCAAATAATCCAAAATACCTTCAGCAGCTTTGCGGCCTTCAGCAATAGCAGTCACCACTAGATCCGAACCACGCACCATATCACCACCAGCAAAGATCTTCGGGTTAGCTGTCTGAAAAGGAAAGTCGCCCATTTCCGGAGCTTCTACGCCACCCCAGCTATTAACGCCGACCTTAACATCTCCCAACCACTCTGGAGGACTTGGCCGGAAACCAAAAGCAATCAATACCGCATCTGCAGCCAAGATCTCTTCACTGTCCGGAACAACTTCAGGGCGACGACGGCCATTCTCATCAGGGTCGCCCAGTTTCGTCTGAACAACCTTGACGCCTTCAACCTTATCCTCACCAACAATTGCTACCGGCTGACGGTTGAACAAAAACTGCACACCTTCTTCTTTGGCGTTCTGAACTTCCTTGCGCGAACCGGGCATATTTGCCTCATCACGACGATAAGCACAGGTTACCGAATCTGCTTGCTGGCGAATCGAGGTACGATTACAGTCCATCGCAGTGTCTCCGCCTCCCAGAACGACAACCCGCTTATCCTTCATATTGATGAAATCTTCTTCAGATTTTTCAAAACCAAGACGGCGGTTAACGTTCGAAACCAGAAAAGGCAAGGCATCGTATACGCCTGGCAAGTCTTCACCGGGAAAACCGCCTTTCATGTAAGTATAAGTACCCATCCCCATAAACACTGCATCGTATTCCGAAAGCAGTTCAGCGATAGTGACATCTTTACCAATCTCCACGTTCAAGCGGAATTCAACACCCATCTCACTAAACACTTCCCGGCGCAGTGACATCACGTTCTTTTCGAGTTTAAACTCGGGAATCCCAAACGTCAGCAGACCACCAATCTCGGGGTTACGATCAAAAACAACCGGTTTAACGCCATTACGAACCAAAATATCTGCGCAACCCAAACCAGCAGGCCCAGCCCCAATCACAGCAACACGCTTATCTGTCCATACAACCTTGGACATATCCGGACGCCAGCCCATCGCGAACGCTGTATCGGTTATGTACTTTTCCGCCGAACCAATCGTGACCGCCCCAAAACCATCATTAAGTGTGCAAGCCCCTTCACAGAGCCGATCTTGAGGACAAACACGCCCACAAACCTCTGGTAAAGAGTTTGTCTGATGACTTAGCTCAGCCGCCTCGATGATATTTCCTTCCGACACAAGTTTGAGCCAATTCGGTATGAAGTTGTGCACCGGGCACTTCCATTCACAGTACGGGTTTCCGCACTCGAGGCAACGATGAGACTGCTCTGCAGCCTCCTCAGTTTTAAATGTTTCGTAGATCTCGCCAAAGCCCTCGGTTCTATCCGCCATTGGGACTTTCTTCGGATCGCAACGCCCTACTTCAATAAATTGAAAGTTATTATCTAAGCGCTTAGCCATGTCTTACCTCATTAAGAATAACCATTAGACCTCACCCTTACTCTGGCCGCGTTCTGACGGCACTAAGTAGAGTCGTCAAGCTTGCAGCCTTCGGCTTAACTAGCCAAAAATGCGGTGTAAAGTCATCAAAGTTATCTAGAATTTCTTGACCCCATGCACTGTTTGTAGCAGCGACATGTTCCTGAATGACGCCGCGCAAATGATTGCGATAAGGCTCCATCGTTTCGGAAGAAATGCGTTGAATCTCAACCAACTCGTGGTTGTACTTGTCTACAAAGCTATTGTTTTGATCTAACACATAAGCGAATCCGCCTGTCATGCCAGCTCCAAAGTTATAGCCTGTATCACCAAGAACCGTAATCAACCCGCCGGTCATGTATTCACAACAATGATCACCGGCTCCTTCTACGACAGCACTCGCTCCAGAGTTACGCACCCCAAAACGCTCACCTGCCGTTCCCGCCGCAAACAGCTCTCCACCAGTTGCGCCGTACAAACAGGTGTTACCAACAATAGAAGTCTCTTGTGTTTTGAAAACACTTCCTGCCGGTGGCTGCACAACAAGGCGACCGCCGGTCATCCCTTTACCAACATAGTCGTTTGCATCCCCTTCGAGATACATATTCAAGCCACCCGCATTCCAAACACCAAAACTCTGCCCAGCAGTGCCCTTCAAGCTCAAAGTGATCGGGCTGTCAGCCATCCCTTGATTACCATGTCGCAGTGCAATTTCACCAGACAACCGTGCGCCAATCGAACGATCACAGTTAGTCACATCAAACTCGAACTCACCGCCTGATTTCGATTCAATAGCCGGCAATAAAGCTTCGATCATACGTTCTGCAAGCAATCCTTTATCGAACGGTACATTTCGCTCAACTTCACAGGTATGCGGCTTATCCTCTGCCACATCACCATCGGATAAAATCGGTGACAGATCCAATTTCTGCTGCTTCGCAGTCGCACCTGGAAGGACTTCGAGCAATTCAGTTCGGCCGACCAACTCCTCCAAACTTCGAACGCCAAGCTTAGCCATCCACTCACGCGTTTCTTCTGCCACAAAGCGGAAGAAATTCATCGCCATTTCAACCGTGCCTTTAAAGTGTTCCTCACGCAGTTTTTCATTCTGAGTTGCAACACCCGTCGCACAATTGTTGAGGTGACAAATACGCAAGTACTTACAACCCAACGCAACCATTGGCGTCGTGCCAAAACCAAAACTTTCTGCACCTAAAATAGCTGCCTTCACAACATCCAATCCAGTTTTCAAACCGCCATCGGTTTGCAAGCGGACATTCCCTCGCAGGTCATTCCCTCTTAGGGTCTGATGCGCCTCGCTCAAGCCAAGCTCCCAAGGAGAGCCAGCATAACGAATCGATGTTAATGGACTTGCTGCCGTACCACCGTCGTAGCCAGAGATGGTAATCAAATCAGCATATGCTTTCGCAACACCCGCAGCGATCGTACCGACACCAGGCTCCGATACTAGCTTGACGGAAACCAAAGCCTTCGGATTTACCTGCTTCAGGTCAAAGATCAGCTGCGCTAAGTCTTCAATCGAGTAGATATCGTGATGCGGTGGAGGCGAGATAAGCGTTACGCCTGGCACTGAGTAACGAAGCTCAGCAATCAGATCGTTCACCTTTCCTCCAGGCAGCTGCCCGCCCTCTCCAGGTTTTGCACCCTGCGCCACCTTAATCTGGATAACATCAGCACTGCTTAAATAATGCGGTGTAACACCAAAACGGCCTGATGCGACCTGCTTGATCTTGGAGCGCTTAATAGTCCCATATCGGGCGACATCCTCACCACCCTCACCAGAGTTAGAGCGACCTCCCAACGTATTCATTGCAACAGCTAGAGCCTCATGCGCTTCCGGCGACAGAGCGCCCAAAGACATCGCGGCAGAGTCAAAACGCGGAAAGATATTCTCTACTGGTTCGACTTCGCTCAAAGGAATTTCTTTGGCATTGGCGCTAACCACAAATAGATCCCGCAAAGTTGCAGCGGGGCGCTTGTTTACAAGCTCTGCATATTCTTTGTAGATGCCGTAATCGCCACTCTCAACTGCACGCTGAACCGTATTGACTACATCAGGATTGAAGGCATGGTACTCTTGACCATGCACGTATTTAAGAAGACCACCTGGCTGAATCGACTTGCGCGCCTTCCAAGCTTCCTTCGCAAGCAGTTCCTGCTCGGCTTGGAGATCCTCAAAGTCCGCTCCCTTAATTCGGCTAGCGACCCCTTTGAAACAAAGATCAACAACATCATCCGCTAGACCAACAGACTCAAACAACTGCGCGCCACGATACGATGCAATTGTGGAAATGCCCATCTTCGAAAGAATTTTGAGAAGCCCTTTACCAATCCCCTTGCGATAGTTGTTCTTCGCTTCAATCGGGTCCATTAACATCTCACCACTCTCGATGAGGTCGTTAATGATTTGATAAGACAAATACGGATAGACCGCCGTCGCACCAAAACCAAACAACACTGCAAAATGATGCGGATCGCGAGCAAAGCCTGTTTTGACAATGATATTGGCATCGCAACGCAGTCCTTGTTCCACCAAATGATGGTGTACAGCACCGGTCGCCATAAACGCATTCACCGGCAACTTGCCTTGTTCAATATCTCTGTCTGACAGAACGATAATCACATTTCCGTCACGCACCGCTTGCTCCGCCTGCTTGCAGACACTCTCAATTGCTGCCTTAAGGCCTTGTGATGCATCAAACTGAAGCGGAATAGTAGCTGACGAAAATCCAAGCGCGTTGTTCAAAATGGCGGCGAATTTCGCTGGACTCAACACAGGCGTAGTCAAAATAATACGCTTAGCGTGCTCAGGTGACTCCTCGAATACATTTCTTTCTGCGCCCACACAGGTTTCCAACGACATGACAATCGCTTCACGAAGCGGGTCGATCGGTGGATTTGTTACCTGAGCAAATTTTTGCCTAAAGTAATCGGCGACAGAGCGTACCCGATGAGAAAGAACCGCCATCGGGGTATCATCACCCATCGAGCCCACAGCCTCTTGGCCAGCCTCTCCTAACGGTCGAAGTACTTGATCTCGCTCTTCATAGCTAACCTGAAACATCTTCATTTGCGTTTTAAGCTCGTCTTCGCCCATCGCCTTGAAGGCCGAAGAGGATTTACCCAAACGCGTTTCCATACGTTGCGCATTCTCACGCAACCATTTCTTATACGGATGCGCCGTCTTCAAGCGCTTATCGATATCATCCGTATGCAAAACCTCACCGGTTTGCGTATCAATTGCTAGAATCTGCCCTGGACCAATACGCCCCTTAGCAACCACATCTTCTGGCTTGTAAGAATATGTACCGATTTCAGAAGCCACAGTAATAAAGCCATCTTTCGTGACAACCCAGCGGCTTGGTCGCAGGCCATTGCGGTCTAGCAAACATACGGCATAACGGCCATCAGTCGTTACCAATCCCGCAGGACCATCCCATGGTTCCATATGCATACTATTAAATTCATAGAACGCCCTTAGGTCAGCATCCATCGTGTCTACGTTTTGCCATGCAGGAGGAATCATCATGCGAATAGCACGGAACAAGTCCATACCTCCGGCAATCAGCAGCTCGAGCATGTTATCCATACTGGATGAATCTGAACCTGTTCGATTGACCAGCGGCGCTATCGAATCCAGCTCTGGCAAACTAGGCGTTTCAAACTTGCTAGTGCGCGCAAGTGCCCAGTTACGGTTTCCTTCAATCGTATTGATCTCACCGTTATGGGCAAGAAAGCGAAAAGGCTGCGCTAGCGGCCATTTCGGCATTGTGTTCGTACTGAATCGTTGGTGAAAAACACATATTGCCGTCTCTAGGTCCTTATTGCCCAAATCTAAATAGAAGTTCGGCAGATCGACCGGCATCATCAGACCCTTGTAAGAGATCACTTGGTCCGACAGGCTACAGACATAAAAGTCTTCATCGTGCGCGAGCGCTTTTTCGATCTTTTTGCGCGCAACAAACAGCTTAAGTCCAAACGCCTGATCATCAACACTCTCGTCGGCTTCGACAAAAACCTGTTCTATTTGAGGAAGACAGTCAAGCGCCATACGCCCAAGGCAGTCGTTATTAGTCGGCACAACACGCCAAGCTTTAACGCTTAAACCTTCTGCGACACACTTAGCTTCAAAAGCCTCACGCGCCTCTGTTGCCCGATCAGCGTCGTTTGGCAAGAAAATCATGCCGACGCCATACTGTTGACCGAGTGTAATTGCGCTTTCTTCCTGCGCCACCTTGCGCAAAAACGAATCGGGCTTCTGAAGTAGCAATCCGCAGCCGTCTCCAGTCTTACCATCAGCAGCAATACCACCGCGGTGAGTCATGCACGTCAGCGACTCAATTGCTGTTTCTAATAACGCATGACTTGGCACACCTTCGGTGTGCGCTATGAGCCCAAAACCACAGTTATCTCGAAATTCTTCTGGGCGAAACAAACCTGCTGCCATAGCATTCTCTCTAAAAACATCTAGTAAATTCATACACTTAGCAATTTTTCTCGCTATTTATGTACGACTACAAAAATTGGGGTCGGACATTTTACACACAGCCCCCATCAAGGACAAATTTAATCAGCAGAGATTTTGGAATTTGGTGAGGTTTTTGCCAATCGAATCAATCGAAAGCCGGTCATTTCAAGCCATCAATACTGCGTATCCAAGGCTTTTCCCTTGCGACCCGATAGGGGAGAGCAGCGCCAGCACGGCGCGCCGAGGTAATGTCTGGAAAGACGCCATACAATACAACAAACCAGGGTTTACCCTTGTATGACGACTCGACATAGTAAAGGTCTTGCAAGCCAACTTGCTCGACAAAACGCGTAGCTGTTGACTCATTATAAGAGCCTAGAACCTGAAATGTATGTGCGTCTGTCGCTTGAGACTCAACCCAGAATGCGTCACGAAATGCAGGATGCCTTCTCCCTTCTTTAGTAATCGCAACTTTTTTAACTGCCTCTTTAGAGGCATCAGACCCGACAAGATTTGTGCTAATCGTTTTTACAGAATCTTGTTTAATTGGCTCTGGTTCTGGTTCTGGTTCTGGTTCTGGTTCTGGTTCTGGTTCTGGTTCTGGTTCTGGTTCTGGTTCTGAAGATACTAAACCCCGCTCTACAGAATCAAACTCATTTCCGTCCGAGTCGCCAGCAGCTAACTCCACTGGAGCGAGCGACGAATCGCTTTCTACATCAATTAAAGCCTTCTCACCATCTTCCATAGTTAATTCTTCAGACTCCTCGAACTTGCTACTCTGCTCTAGCGCTTTATCGAGCATCGCAATCCGCTCCTGCTGAGCCAATCGTTGAGCAAGCTTGTCATCTCCCTCCGATTCGACGTCGATCAGACCAGAAAACAAATTGTGCTGCTGAGCCACAAAAAGGAAAGACGCGACCAATATGACAACAATGGTAGCGAGCGCCGCAACCGGAACTCTAGCCGGAAGCTTCGTTTCCGGCTCAACTGCTCGCTCGTTATCATCTCCAAAGATGGCAGACCCCATATAAGTCTCAATGTTCTTAAGCAAGCCCCCACTTCTGACATAAAGAGCATCAAGCCGTGCATCTGTTAGAGACAGGTCTCTTTCATAACCGACACTCTTTAAACCAAGCTGAATGTACTCCCTGAGATCACCTCTCTTCAGCTTATTTAAGGACAAAACATGCAGCTCTTCAGAACGATAATCACCTACGAGCTCACCCATACTCTTGCTCGAACCAATCAGCAACACTACTGGCGAATCGGGTTGCGGCAACTCAAGAGTCGAGAGCACGCTTTTAATCAAGCCGGGCTCTGCACGATGAGCATCATCAATAATAAGCAAAGTTCTTTTCGATTTTTGGGAATAGAGACTTTCATAACTCGCTTTACAGCGCCCGAGTAGAGACTGCATATCTTCCGATGGAGCGGCAAAAACTGAGCTTTTGTTGGCGATATCTTGAACTAACGAAACAGGGGTCGACTCATCCTCAACCTCGGTGTAGATCACCTGTAGCTCAGATCTGAGTTCTGCAGCTACTTTTCGAAGAAGAGTTGACTTCCCTGCACCAAGCTCAGCCTCTAAAAACAACAGAAAATCACCAAAACAAGCGAGATGACGAATTGTTTCAAGCTGATGCTGGCGCTGAGCACCAGCATAAAAATAATCCGAATCAGCAGATAGGCCTTCTATTGCTTCACCATCGCGATCAAGCAAACGACGAGCAATCGAAAGAAAATGTTCCTGACTCATTAGCTACCTGCCCCAAGTAAGTTAGCGATTCCAGCAAGGCCTTTATCTTTTTATTTTTTCAGATACAACATCGAAAGCTAGCTCTACATCACTGCGGTAAAACCTGCATAAGAGCATGCATAGGAAAGTCACTCGTCACTTTAGCAAACCCGAGACGCTCCAACAAAACAAGGCGCAGTGCTCCGTCTATCACCTTTTTATCAACCGACATCAACTCAAGATAGTCGGAAGAAGACATTTCCACAGGACCTACTTTAGGTAAACCAGCAGAGGCCAGCATAGCGAGCACTCGCTCGACATCCGCCTTATTGAGATCGCCCAACTCTTGCGACATTTCTGCAGCCATCGCCATTCCAGCCGCAACAGCCTCGCCATGAAGCCAGTTGCCGTATCCAGCAAAAGTTTCAATTGCATGCCCAAACGTATGACCAAGATTCAAGATTGCCCTAACACCGCCTTCTTTCTCGTCTTCCTCTACAACCCTCGCCTTACAAGCACACGACGTCAATATCGCGTAGCGGAGACTTGATTCCTCCAACCTCCGGAGAGCACTCATATTGCCTTCAAGCCACTCAAAAAACGGGAGGTCACGAATCAAGCCATACTTAATTACTTCAGCCAGCCCTGCAGACACTTCTCGTTCAGGCAACGAGTTCAATGTCGATGTATCAATCACAACAGCCTTTGGCTGATAAAACGCACCAATCATATTCTTTCCCAAAGGGTGATTGATCGCTGTCTTACCTCCTACAGATGAATCAACTTGGGACAACAAAGTTGTAGGAACCTGGATAAAATCAACGCCACGCTGGTAGCTTGCGGCAGCGAAACCCGTCATATCGCCAATTACTCCGCCACCAAGCGCAATCAAGGTCGTACTTCTAGAATGTTTTCGCTCAAGCAATGCATCAAAGATTAGATTCAGATTTTCCCAAGTTTTGAATTGTTCGCCATCAGGAAGAATGACACTATCAACGTCAAAAGCGGACAAGGCCTTACGAAGAGAAGCTTCATAGAGGGGCGCGACTGTGGTATTTGAAACAATCATGACTCGCTTGCTTCGAATATGTTTCTCAAAATACTCTGAGCAAGAGACTAAATTGGAGCCAACATAGATCGGATAGCTCCGCTCTCCCAAATCTACATTCAAAATATCAACATTTTGGGACACTTCTTATTTTTCCTCTGCTGAAATACTGTCACTTTGCTCAAGCGCGTTAACAATACTTTTCACTATAAATCGCAATGACTTTTTATTTGTGTCGACAACAAAATCTGCAACCTCTCGATAGATAGGATCACGCACTTTCATAAGCTCCGTAAGCACCGTCATAGGGTCGCTGTCGCCCTGCAGCAACGGGCGATTTTTATCCTTATGCGTGCGAGTAAACTGCTGATCGACAGAGGTATTTAAATAAACAATATAGCCATTTCTCGTAAGATGATCTCGATTCTCCTGACGAATTAGAGCACCGCCTCCCGTTGCTAGAACCACGTCAGACTCTGTCGATAGATCACGAATCACGGCAACCTCTCGGTTTCGAAACCCCTCTTCACCCTCAACATCGAAAATCCACGGAATATCAGCACCAGATCGACGCTCAATCTCCTTGTCCGAGTCAACAAACTCATAAGAGAGCTCCGCTGCCAGCAATTTGCCTATAGTCGTTTTACCCGCCCCCATTGGACCGACCAACACAACCAAAGGCTTCTTCGTCCTATACGCCATTAAATAAGCCACTTAAAAAGTGAGAGTTTAACACCCTTTCAACCAACTGAACGAGCCGAACAGGCAAAAAAAAGCCGAGCTCTTAGGCCCGGCTTTTGACACTACTTTCCCTACTGATCTATCAAGCCATCTTTAATCAGTTTAGGCGTGATGAATATCAACAGCTCAGAACGCTGATCTATATTTTCAGTCTTCTTAAACAGATTACCAATGTATGGAATGTCGCCCAAGAAAGGCGTCTTGGTGACCGTTGTCGCCTGCTCAGACTGGAATATACCGCCAAGAACAATCGTTTCTCCATTACCAACGAGAACCTGCGTAATCACTTCGTTAGTATCAATACTTGGGATACCAGCTGTAACCTCACCACGATCATCCTGATTTACCTTCAGATCCATAATAACGTTATCATCTGGCGTAATTTGCGGCGTTACTTCCAGAGACAGCACAGCCTCTTTGAACGATACCGAAGTCGCACCAGAAGACGAAGCTTCTTGATAAGGGATCTCTTCGCCTGATTTGATAGTCGCTGTCTGACGATCCGCTGTAACGATTTTTGGCTGCGCTACAATCTCACCTTTACCGTCAGCCTCAAAAGCCGAGAGCTCTAAATCAAGTAACATATTATCTGTGGTGAAACCAATACCAAATGACGAAGCATTAGCTCGAGTCACGCCTAAGTCTACTGCCAGTGCACCAGGATATGTGACCGTACCACTATTAAAATACTCTACATTACCCTCGGTCGAGCCACTAAACCCCCAGTTGTGTCCGCCACCATTCGTATCAGTAGCGCCTGAACCACCCCACTGGATACCCATTTCTTCAGTAATGTTAGATCGAGCACGAACAATACGCGCTTCGATCAATACCTGGCGAACCGGAATATCCCAAGTATCAACCAAGGTACGGATCTGCTGCAACTTGTCCGATGTTTCTCGAACGCTAATCGTATTCGTTCTCTCATCTGAAGAGATATACCCGCGCCCAGAAATCAACTCTTGATCCTGCTGCAGCATGGCAACAATATCGGCAGCCTTCGCGTAGTTAACCTGAATGATTTCCAAACGGACTGGCGCCAACTCAGCAACCTGCTTGTTTGTTTCGATCTCAAGTTTTTCTCTCGCAGCAATCTCTTCTGCCGGAGCAACCAACATCACATTGCCTGTTGTGCGCTTATCAAGACCTTTCGTTTTTAGTACCAACTCTAGCGCCTGATCCCAAGGAACATTTTGCAAACGCAGGGTAATGCTGCCGCCTACGGTGTCACTTGCTACCAAATTCAATCCTGTAAAATCTGCGATCAACTGCAATACAGCACGAACCTCAATATTCTGGAAGTTAAGAGACAGCTTTTCGCCCGTGTAAGGAAACTTCTCTTTCAAGCGCTCTTCGGCTTCCTGTTCGGTCACCTTTTCAACACTGACAACAAACTGATTGTCCGCCTGATAGGCTAGGTAGTCATAATTACCTTCCGGCTTAATCACGATTTTTGCTTTGCCGTCTTCAACATACGACTCAATGCGGTGAACAGGTGTCGCAAAATCAACAACATCTAAACGTTGGCGCAAAGCCTCTGGAAGCTCTGCCCCCGAAATAACAAGCTGAATATTTCCACCAACCTCAGACATATCAATGTCTACAGAAGGATTGTTCAAACCAATAATGACTTGCCCATCACCCTTTTCTCCACGGCGAAAATCAATACTGGTAATATCGCTTGCAGCGGAAGAAGCGGTCACTTGCTCTGAAGATTCTTGGGAGGCGGAAGGTGCTGGCGCTGCTGCACCAACTCGCATGATCAGATCGTTGCCAGAAACCTCACTGGTGTATGGCGCCATTGTGGCTAAATCGATGACAAATCGCGTAGCCATCTGACCATCGCTATTCTCAGCCTCGATCACGGTCATTCGCCGGGCATTGCCCAAACCAAGTTCATGATAGCGCTTCCCAATACCATTCGTTGCGCCATCTACGGTCACAGAGATATCTGCTGTTTGACCGATACTAAACACTTTGGGTTTGGCAGGCGGCGAGTCAAAACTCAACACAATCTCTACTGTATCCCCAGGCATTGAGGCAAACTTCACGCCCTGTAATACCGCCGCATTGGCCACGGACATAAACATTGCCATGAACATCGATAAAGCTAATTTCGGCTGACCCAACATTTTTATTGCCCCAAAAACTCTAAGTAACTTAATTTCTGAATTCATTTTTTTCACTAGTCGCACGCTCCTCATCACTAAATTTCCTCTAGCGTCACAGAGCGTGGTCGCTCAATCCAACCACCAACACCGTTTGGTACAATTTCAATCAGACTTATGCTGCCTGTTTGAATTCCAACCACTCGGCCGTGATTCTTGCCCATAAACTGGCCTTCTTTCACACGATGCACACCGCCCTCGTTATCAGAGATTAGCGCCCATAGAGTGTCAGAGTCTTGCTTTTGCAAAGTTCCGACCATTCGAAGCTGCGTTAGCTGAAAGTACTCAAGCACTTCTTTCGGCCTATCTAGGTCTGGCTTGATGTTACTTTGATCTTCAGCAATCTGAATATTCGTATCCACTTTCTCAACTGGTGGGGTGAACGGAGATCGACTTCCTGCTTCTGAATACTCAAACGACTCGTACACAACCATCTCTGGCAGAGGCTCTATTCGCCCACCAGGCTTACTGTCTGCTTTCTTCATAAAGGCGTCGAGATCAGCATAACCCCCACTGCCTCCGCACGCCGTCAGCAATGCTGTACTCGCGATTAAGATAGAAGAAACTAAAACTCTACTCATTTTTTCTTCCTCTTATTTTTCTTCGCCCCGCCTTGCTCAGGATTATAGCGATACGTTTTCGCAGAGATCGTCATGACCAAATCACCAGCACTTTTGCCTGCGGGGTTTATATCGAAGTCGTGCAACGTAACGATTCGCGGCAAAGCGGCCACTCCACTAACGAATGCTGCCATATCGTGGTATGTACCTTGTACGGAAATATCAATTGGCAACTCAACGTAGAACTCACGAGAAACTTCCGGCTTCAAACCGATACTGTTGATAGCAAGCCCCGTCCCGAGTCCCGTATTCGTAATATCCTCAAGCAAACCCGGCACTTCAGTATCCGCTGGCAGCTGCTTGAGCAACTCACCAAAAGACTCTTCCATTTCGGCCATTTGTTGACGATAAGCTTCCAAATTTGCAACTTTAAAAGCCTTCGCTTCGTATTGCTGCTTTAAAGTTGCCTCTTCTTTTTCAATTCTATCTAGGGATGCATATTGATCCTTGATCATGAACCAATAACCACCACCAAGAATCAGTGCAAAAACCAACAACAACACGATGCCTTTGATCGGCGCAGGCCATGAGCCTGCATTATTAAAGTCAAGATCATTAACATCGAAGTTTTTTAAACTTTCCATTTGCTCTGCAAAACTCACAACTATTCTCCTTCTACTTCATCGGAGGCCGGCGTGACTTGCATAACAGCCATATCAAATGCACTCTTATCACCGCCTTTAGCTGCTTTCACATCTTTTAGATTTGGACTTGCAAACCAATCTGAGCCCTCAAGATTTCTCATCAAGCCTGAAATCCGATTATTTGAATCAGCTATTCCTTGAATAGAAACATTGTTTACCTTGCGAACGAGGCTTGTGTAGTAAAGATCTTCTGGCAAAGTCTTCACAAGCTCGTCAAAGACTCGAACGATCACTGGACGCGTACCCTGAAGATCCTGAATAACCTTCATTCGAGCCAGCAACTGCTCACGTCTTTCTTTAAGCTCCGCTATTTCCTTGGTCTTTTTATCAAGAACCGCCATTGAGGTTTTGATGTAAGCATTACGTGCTTTTTGCTCGGTAATCATTGCATCGACTTGGGTATTCCATAAAAAGAACAACCCTCCTGCAGCAATCGCTACAGCGACGAGCATCCCAATAAACTCTTTTTGACGCTTAGCGCGTTCTTCCTCGCGCCAAGGCCTTAGGTTAATACTTGGCATTAAACAAAACTCCTCATGGCTAAACCGCATGCAATCATCAGAGATGGTGCATCATTGCTCAGCGCGGATGCATTCACTCGAGAGTTAAGAGTCATGTCGGAGAAAGGGTTCGCAACGATCGTTTTGATGCCAACCTTCTCTTGGACCATATCAGACAACTCAGGAACTGATGCCACACCACCAGCAAGTACAACGTAGTCAACCTCGTTGTACTGACTAGAACCAAAGAAAAATTGTAGGGAACGAGCAACTTGCTGCACGACCGCCTCTTTAAACGGATCGAGCACTTCTCTCTCGTAATCGTCCGGAAGCCCGCCCTGTTTTTTAGCAAGACCTGCCTCCTCGAAGGAAAGACCATAACGACGCTGAATTTCTTCAGTGAGCTGTCGCCCGCCAAACAACTGTTCACGCGTGTAGACGGTGGTGTTATCCGCTAACACACTCAGCGTTGTCATTGTTGAACCAATGTCAACAATAGCGACAGTGCGCTCTTCGGCCGACTCATCCATTTGGCGAGCAATCAAATCAAAAGCGCGCTCTACAGCATGCGCCTCGATATCTACAATTTTGCTCGTAAGCCCGCCTATCTCCAGAGCATCTTCACGAAGTTCAACATTCTCTTTCCGGCACGCGGCTAACAGAACATCAACCTGATCAGCACTATCCTCAGATGGCCCGAGCACCTCAAAGTCGATTGCAACCTCATCCAGCGGATAAGGCACATACTGATCAGCCTCAACAGAGATTTGATCTTCGAGCTCCTGATCATTCAACCCGGCATTCATTTGAATGGTCTTGGTGATTACCGCCGAACCTGCAACAGCGACCGCTCCAAGGCGAACACTGCTACGCGATTTTGCGAGTACTTTTTTGACTGTTTCACCCACTGCTTCCACGTCGTTGATTGATTTCTCAACCACCGAGTTTGCAGGCAGAGGTTCAACCGCATAACTCTCCACACGAAGCTTGTCGCCATTCTTTGATAGCTCAAGCAACTTCACTGAGGAAGAGCTGATGTCGACACCGAGAACAGTGTCGTTCTTTTTTCCGAATAATCCAAACACAGAGAACCAACCTTCTAAATCGACTTGAGTTTCTCAAACCCGCGAATAAGCAACTAAGTTAGAGAACACACAGTACAATTCTTTACTAAAAGCACTCAAAATAGACGTATAATATTTACCGTCCGAATTTAAAGCTATTTCTAAGATAATAGACCTATATTCATAAACTGCTAGGAAAAACATGGCTCGTTTTGTGAGACTCTCCACCTTTTTTGTGTGGCTTGGCGCTGCAGCTGTTTGCGGCGCTGGCATATTGTTAAGCGCATTCTATTTATACCTTGCACCGCAACTCCCTGATGCGGCGCAATTGAGAACAACGCAATTACAGACCCCTATGCGTATATTCTCAAGTGACAACAAAAAACTCGCGGAGTTTGGTGAGAAGCGAAGAAGCCCTGTGGGAATCGAAGAAATACCCACCACTTTAACCTCCGCTTTTATCGCCGCAGAAGACAATCGCTTTTACGAGCACGGCGGTATCGATGTCATCGGCCTTGCTCGCGCTGCGGCTCAGTTAATCCAAGCTGGACGTATCAAAACAGGCGGCAGCACAATAACAATGCAAGTGGCCAAGAATTTCTTTCTGACCAGAGAACGGACATTCATACGAAAATTCAATGAGATTTTCCTCGCCATACAAATCGAAAGCGTGCTTTCCAAGCCGGAGATTCTTGAGCTATACCTTAACAAGATCTATTTGGGCAACCGCGCTTACGGTGTAAAAGCAGCAGCACAAGTGTATTACGGAAAAAACCTAGACGAGCTGACGCTTGCGCAAAGTGCAATGATCGCAGGGCTTCCGAAAGCACCATCAAGATACAATCCGATTATTAACCCGGAGCGCGCAAAAATTCGTCGCGACTGGATACTCAACCGCATGCTCGATCTGAATATGATTTCTATCGCCGAGCACAAAGCCGCTCGACAAGAGACAACCACGGCAGGCTACCACAACCCGCAGCCAGATCTATCAGCCCCTTACATAGCAGAGATGGCTCGTCAAAAAGCAGTCGAGCTATATGGTTCTGACGCCTATACCACCGGTTTGCGCGTTTTCGTGACCGCAAACAGCGAGTTACAGGCTCAGGCGCAGAAATCCGTCATCAATGGTTTAGAAGCTTATGATGCTCGCCATGGCTATCGAGGGCCGTTAGACAACATTGAACTTGATGGCTCAGAGAGCGATGCGGAGAAAAAACAAATCCTCCGTAGCTACCTAGCAAAAACACGCTTCACTCCAGCATTAGTTGAGGAAAGCACTTCAGACCAACTGTCAATCTTCTCTCTTGATGGCAAGCGGGGCCACATCTCACTAGAACAAGCAACGCGCGCTGCCCCCTTTATCAACATCAACAAAGTGGGCGAGCCTCCAAGCAATTTTGAAGGACTCTTCAGATCAGGCGACATCATCGAGGCGCGCCTTATCGATAACATGAATAAAGACCACACTCAGACCGAAGAAGGCGAAGTACTGCTGCATACGGAAGAGGCGACGCCGCCACAAGAGGATGAGCACCAAGCCTCGAGAGAGGCCATTCGAGACTATTCATTGTTCAGCTTCGAACTGCAACAAAGCCCCGAAGCACAAGCCGCATTGATATCTATTCGTCCAAAAGACGGAGCCATTCTCGCCCTCAGTGGAGGCTACAACTTCCAAATGAGCAAGTACAATCGCGCAACTCAGGCAAAGAGGCAGCCCGGCTCAAACTTTAAAGCATTCATTTATCTTGCAGCTCTTGAGCAAGGAAAAACTGCAGCCAGCCTAATAAATGACGCACCACTCGTGTTCGAGGACAAAAACCTAGAAACCTCTTGGCGACCAGAAAACTCGAGCGGCAAATTTTATGGACCAACAAGACTCCGGGAAGCGTTCTATCGCTCACGAAACCTAGTCTCAATTCGCCTTCTTAAAAGTCTAGGCATTAACAATACCCTCGAACGTATCAAGAAGTTCGGTTTTAACGAGAAAGACCTACCGAAGGATCTTTCTCTTGCTCTGGGAAGCGCCGGCATTACGCCCATGCAGATTGCAGCAGGGTACGCAATGATCGCTAATGGCGGCCATTATATCGAGCCGTATCTCGTAAGCCGTATAGAAAATGCTCAAGGCGAAATCCTTTTTGAAGCTGATCCTTATGTCGTTTGTGATCAGGCGTGCGAGAATGAAAATGCAGCTCGAACAGAAACATTAACAATCACGACTGCTGAAGCAGAGATTTCAGGTCGCAACCCAGAAGCTCCTACTATTAAGGTCGCCCCGAGAATCGCAGATGAACGCGCAGTTTTCATTCTTCATTCGATGATGAAGGACGTGATTCGCAAAGGCACAGGGCGAAGAGCTGCCTCAATGAAGCGCAGCGATCTTGGAGGCAAAACAGGAACGACAAATGATCAAAAAGACGCCTGGTTTTCTGGTTTCAATACCAATATTGCGACCAGCACTTGGGTCGGTTTCGATGAGCCCCGAACGCTTGGTAGAAGCGAATATGGATCCCGCGCTGCTCTGCCTATCTGGATGGAGTATATGAACGTAGCGTTAAAAGACACACCATTGGCCAACCTCAAGCAACCGAACGGCATTGTCAGCGTAAAGATAAATACCAAAACAGGAAAGCGCTCCGCAGTGGCAGAGCAAACCATGTTTGAATTCTTCAGGGAGGAGAATATTCCTGAACAGGAAATGACTAGCATGCCTCTACTAATCGACAATGAAACCGAAGCATCAGAGCGACAGCCTGATGAACGCTTTGAACGACCAGAGGACATTTTTTAAAGCGAGCTGATTCAAGCCCTTACCAATTTAATCGCGATCAGCACTGTCAGATAGTTACATTCTTCGACAAGTATTCAGACACAAAAAAACCGCTTCAATGAAGCGGTTTTTTTTATTCAAAACATTAATTACTTAATGTCTTCGACTGTTTTGAGCGGGTAATGCTCAGGATAGCCAAAACGCGCAACGCCTGAGTCAACTGCTGCTTTGGCAACTGCTGCAGAGACCGCGCCCAACAAGCGGACATCCAATGGCTTAGGAATAATATAATCTTTGCCATATTCAAGAGGCTCACCACCGTAAGCATCAACGACTTCCTGTGGTACAGGCTCTTTTGCAAGATCTTTAATTGCATGAACCGCCGCTACCTTCATCTCTTCATTAATCGCGGTTGCACGAACGTCAAGAGCACCACGGAAGATGAACGGGAAGCCAAGAACGTTATTCACTTGGTTCGGGTAGTCTGAACGACCAGTCGCCATGATCAAGTCTGAGCGCGCAGCAATTGCTGTTTCTGGCTTGATCTCAGGATCAGGGTTAGAGCATGCAAAGATGACCGGATTTGGAGCCATGCGGTTCAAATCTTCTACAGAAAGAAGGTTAGGACCAGATAGACCAACAAAAACATCCGCACCGTCACAGGCATCTGCAAGCGTACGCTTGTCAGTGTCATTAGCGAACATCGCCTTGTACTGGTTCAAATCATCACGACCAGTATGAATAACACCCTTACGGTCAAGCATGAAGATATTCTCTTGCTTCATGCCACAGCTAATTAGAAGCTTCATACAAGCAATAGCGGCTGCGCCGGCACCTAGACAAACAACTGTTGCATCTTCAATTTTCTTACCCGCTAGCTCAAGCGCGTTGATCATGCCCGCAGCGGTAACAATTGCAGTACCATGCTGATCATCGTGGAAAATTGGAATTTCGCACTGCTCTTGAAGGATACGCTCGATTTCAAAACACTCAGGTGCTTTGATATCTTCGAGATTAATACCACCAAACGTATTTGCGATTCGCTTTGTTGTATCTATGAACGCCTGAGGGCTTTCAGAATCAACCTCGATGTCAAACACATCAATACCAGCAAAACGCTTAAACAGTACACCCTTACCTTCCATTACTGGCTTACTTGCCAATGGACCAAGGTTACCAAGACCAAGAATCGCGGAGCCGTCAGAAATTACAGCGACAAGGTTGCCCTTTGCCGTGTACTTGTACGCGTCTTCCGGATTTTCAGCAATTGCACGCACTGGCTCTGCTACACCAGGGCTGTATGCTAGAGAAAGGTCACGTGAAGTTAGAGTTGGTTTAGTGATTTCAACACTGATTTTCCCCGCACGAGGTTGAGCGTGATAGTCGAGTGCTGCTTGTTTTAAATCGTCTGCCATTACAGTGTACCGTTTTAAAATTTTAGGCCGAAGCCTTTAATGGATACTTACTCTCGACTTCATACCGAGCATATCGCTCCTGCATGTCATCAAGAGTTACTCCGTGAAACCGAGTTCTACGTTGCGAACTCTGATTCAGACCTAACAGGTGTAAACCCTGTCTAAGTGCAAAAAAAGAGCGCGTAGCGCTCTTTTTAAATTTTGGAATCGGACTAGCTTGCGATTCTGCTTCCGAAACGCTTCTTGAACTTGTCGATGCGACCGCCAGTGTCCATCACTTTCTGCTTACCAGTGTAGAATGGGTGGCACGCCGAGCACACGTCCAAAAGAAGATCTTTGCACAGTGTTGAACGTGTCTTGATCACGTTACCGCAACTGCATTTTGCTTCGATTTCCTGATACTCAGGATGAATATCGTTTTTCATGATAATGACCTCTATAAAGTTTTGCCGCCACTCACTGTAAACCTGTCGAGCAATGAGCACCGCAAGGAAGGCTTCGAGCCTAGCACCACAAAAAGGCGCACAGGCCGAATTTGAGGCGGAGCATCTTACCAAAACCTATATAGAGTGCAAGCCTGAATTGGTTATATTTTGACTAGCCTTACCTAAAATCAGCCCACTGTTCGTTTTTCACATGACCCGCTTACCTGCTCAGCGTAAACTACCAGATTATGAACTCCCCAAACGATTCCAAGCTTTACGCGCATATCGCTTTACCGGTTCCTCTCATCGGAGGCTTTGATTACATC
>NZ_LWFT01000100.1:0-980 GCF_001635105.1 Oleiphilus sp. HI0079 | reverse complement strand
GTAGCTTTCTGATCACCCTATGGCGTCACATGGAAGATGAGAGTGGTGGCTTTCTCAGCCATCCACTGAAACTAGGTACTTTTTCAATGATGTGTCACGCGATCATTTCTGCTGGCAACCTTCGGCGGGGATTGTTGAGAAGCGCGCGATTTATCGCGCTGGTTAGTGATGATTTGAAGATCAAGCTTGAGGAGTCGGGTGACGAAGCGCGCCTTGCCTTTGAGTGGTCCAATGCCTTGGATGTCGACGATGCATTTTTGACAACGTCCATGTTCATCATATGGGTTCGACTTTCATGTTGGATGGTAGACAGGCCGTTATTACTTGATCGTGTTGAGTTCCAATTCGACAAGCCAGAATATGCGGACGAGTTCGATTTAATGTTTCCCTGTCGGCATGTATTTTCTCAGAAACGCAATCTCATTGCGTTTAATCGAAGAATGCTGGCCTTACCGATTAAACAAGACAGCTATGCTCTGACGGATTTCCTCAATCACGCGCCGCAGTCTTTGTTGACCCAATTTCGTGCCGACGACAGCGTAACGGCGCAAGTGAGACGTGTCTTGAATGATGCAAGCGCTGCGGCTGACCCAGACTCTTGGGGGCACACAACGCTGACTTTCGATGATGTGGCAGACAAGCTTGGTTCAACCACGCATACTCTTCGGCGCCGCTTGAAAGAGGAAGGTCATAGCTTCCAGGAAATTAAAGATAGTTTGCGCAGAGAGAAAGCGTTAGAACTGCTTGAGCATGGCGAGCTTACCATTCAGCAAATATCCGATACTTTAGGCTTCTCGGAGGCCGCGGCGTTTAATCGGGCTTTTAAAAAGTGGACCGGTAATTCCCCGTCCTCTTATCGCGACTAAAGGCCTATCTCCAAGCGGGTAACTTAGACTCGTTATGTAGCCACTTAACAAAGAATTAATCCAAATAACAATAACTTACCTTCCACAGTGCGCACCTTCATGTTGTGCAAGAAA
>NZ_LWFT01000099.1:0-715 GCF_001635105.1 Oleiphilus sp. HI0079 | reverse complement strand
CAATTTGGACAGTCAGAAGCAGAACAAGGCTGGCTTGCAGGAACAGGCCTTGAAGGTAGTATCATTGATATCGCCTGGTTAGAAGGCTCTGCTCTATACAGCATGCTAGGTTTGGTCGCATTAACGATGGCCATCATTCACTTTCTGCCAAAACTCACTAAGGCCATTCCATCATCACTCGCGGCGATTATTGTCGTCACTCTGATCGTGATTTTCGGCAATATCGATACACGCGTTGTAGGCGATGTGGCATCGATTGCGGGCGGCCTTCCAAGCTTCTCAATCCCTTCCGTTCCCTTTACTTGGGAAACGTTCACCATCATCTTTCCATACGCATTGGTGCTTGCAACCATTGGTCTCATCGAGTCGTTATTAACGCTAAGCCTGATTGATGAAATCACCCAAACGCACGGCAAAGGCAATCAAGAGTGTGTTGGTCAGGGCGTTGCAAATACCGTGACGGGCTTCTTTGGCGGCATGGGTGGTTGTGCCATGATTGGTCAAAGCATGATTAACGTAAACTCTGGTGGACGCGGACGTCTCTCCGGACTATCTGCAGCTCTGTTTTTGCTTTGCTTTATATTGTTTACATCCAGCCTAATCGAGCAGATTCCTGTCGCCGCACTTGTCGGAGTCATGTTTATCGTTGTTATTGGTACTTTCGAGTGGTCGAGCTTTCGCATATTGGGCAAGGTACCAAAAGCCGATGCGTTCG
>NZ_LWFT01000098.1:0-1018 GCF_001635105.1 Oleiphilus sp. HI0079 | reverse complement strand
TCCGTATGATGCTCGAGATAAGATTAAAGCGCTAAATCCGGATGTTCTTACATTGGATGTAGAGATGCCCAAGATGGATGGAATCTCCTTTCTCAAGAATCTAATGCGACTAAGACCTATGCCCGTGGTGATGATTTCAACTCTTACCGCATCTGGGGCACCTGTTACCCTTGACGCATTGGAGATTGGCGCTGTTGACTACGTCTGTAAACCACAAGGTGGAGCTTGGGGCGAGCTGGCACAGTACGCTACGGTTATTCAGGAAAAAGTGCGATCTGCTGCAAGCGCAAATATGTTGGCGCAAGAGTCTCGCCCTGCGCCAGGAGTGCCGAAGTCTCATACCGGGGAGGATCGCTTTAAAGTAGGGAAAGTGATTTGCATTGGGAGTTCGACAGGGGGCACTGAGGCATTGAAAGAAGTTCTCCGTTATATGCCCAAAAACTGTCCTCCCATCCTAATGGCACAACATATACCGGCGGCTTTTAGCGCCACTTTTGCGGCCCGGCTTAATGACACAATGCCGATTGAGGTATATGAGGCGAAAGCGGGCATGCCGCTCAAGTCTGGGTGTGCGTATCTGGCCCCAGGAGACAGACACCTCCGTATAGCAAAACGTGAAAACCGTCTCGTCACATCATTGTTAGATGGAGACAAGGTGAATGGCCATATCCCCTCAGTGGATGTGTTGTTTGATTCTGCTATTGAGCATGTAGGGAGATTTTGCGTTGGTGCCGTCTTAACCGGAATGGGGGTGGATGGTGCAGCAGGGTTGCGCCGGATGCGCGATGCGCGAGGGCATACCATCGCCCAGGATGAAGCATCCAGTGTTGTCTGGGGGATGCCTGGAGCGGCTGTGAAAATGGGTGGCGCAGTTGATGTCTTGCCAATATCGAAGATAGGCAATGCATTGTTGGATGCATGTAAAATTCAATAATAACTGTGACACTTATCGCTCTTTGGTATGGCAGTACTGAAATTATAAACTAAGCTTCCCTTACTCAATTTTAAGTAAGGTGAT
>NZ_LWFT01000097.1:0-909 GCF_001635105.1 Oleiphilus sp. HI0079 | reverse complement strand
ATGCTAGAAGAGCAAGAACAGGCTGGAGGTCCGCCAAGCGAGCAATCCGAGGGTCAAGATTCTCAGCAAAGCTCTGAAACCAATTCTGACCAACAATCTCAACAGCAACAATCCCAACAACAAGGACAGTCATCAGAAGATACAAATAGTCAGGAAAGCGGCCAACGTTCGAGCCAAGAGCAAGACGAAAACCAACAAGATCAAGCGCAGCAATCAACGTCAAACACCACCGACAACACAGCTCAGAGCGAAGATGAAGCGCAACATTCACAGGCGATGCCTGAATCAACGAGCGATATTGAGCAAATGAATCAGCAGGCTCAGCAGTCTCAAGGAGGTTCAGAGAATTCAGACCCCAGCGCGAAAAAAGCTGAAAGCCTAGCCGATACCAATCTCACCCCAGAGCAGCGAAAGGCGCTTGAGGAACCAACACCAACCGAAAACCAATCCATGGCAATAGAGGAGTCGCTTTCTTCGGAAGAACAACGCTCCTATGAGCAGTGGATGCGCCGCGTACCAGACGACCCATCCGGTCTGTTGCGTCGTAAGTTCGAGCAACAAGCGAGAGAGCGCAGTAGAGAACATTATTCAGAGGAACCACTATGGTAAACCGCGTCCCGTTCCTGTCACTTAGGGCCAATCTATTAGCCCTGCTCTTCTTGCTTGGGAACGCCTTGAGTGCTTCAGCAGCGACGGAACTCAATCTGAGCGTTGATAAGAACAAGCTCTATCAGAATGAGATTCTGAACCTCACAGTGCAAGTGAATTCAGAGCTGGATTTCAGTCTTGGTGGCTTGATGAATTTTGGCGGAGCGC
This sequence comes from Oleiphilus sp. HI0079, assembly GCF_001635105.1. Taxonomy (NCBI): domain Bacteria; kingdom Pseudomonadati; phylum Pseudomonadota; class Gammaproteobacteria; order Oceanospirillales; family Oleiphilaceae; genus Oleiphilus; species Oleiphilus sp. HI0079. Next base: position 93 of record NZ_LWFT01000097.1, on the reverse strand, counting down.
AAGTCGAATCACCTAGTTTCGAGGGCATTGAGCAAGACTGGGAAATCATTGATAAACAGCAAAGCTACAATATGCAGTCCATAAACGGCAAAA
>NZ_LWFT01000096.1:0-1130 GCF_001635105.1 Oleiphilus sp. HI0079 | reverse complement strand
CAAACTCGCGAAACATAATGGTGTGGTGAGTTTGGATGAGCCGGAACTGTCGATCGCAGGCAGAGATAGCGAGCGGGTGCCTTTTGGCACCGGACCGGCCCTGATTAAGATTGGTCAGCATCAACAAGCACTGCAAGACTATCGTTATTATCACCCCAAAAGCTTCAAAGCGCTTGGAAGATTGCGGTTTGTGCTTAATAATAGCGCCGCTGAAATTTCCCCAGAGAGGTTTTTGGCAAGGCTTGAGTCCTCGGTGAGCCAAGATCACGTATTACCTGACGTGCTTGATTCATTGCGCTTTGATCGGTTTCTGTTGCATTGCAGCAAACAAGCATTGCACGGACAAAGAGCACTGGCTGCGTTTGACGATTGGTTTGATGCGTTTACCACCCTTAAGTTTGTTCATGCCTGCAGAGATTTGTTCTACGAGGATTTGCCATTAGGTGCGTTGATCGAGCATGGAGCTGAGCTTCCGGCTGATCTGCTTGAGCAGTACAACACCATATTAATGAACTGGAGTGCTTAGTGAGAGAAGAAATATCGAGGTTTATAGCTGGCCTGGAACCCTGGCAGTACGAGGTTTCTGGCGGTTTTAAGCTTCGTGGCCACTACACACCGCCCTCCGGAAAACCTGTGATCCATTTTTTACATGGGAACGGGTTTAATGGTTTGGTGTATGAGAAGTTTTTAGGGCCCTTGTCCAAACACTTCGATCTATTCCTGAGCAATGCTCAAGGCCATGGCGATAGCGATGCAGGCGAGCGTTTTACTAACTGGGACGACAGCGCGCATTACTTTTCAGAGGTTTGGCAACATTACTCTAGCATGTGGAATGATGTTCCTCGCGTTGGACTAGGGCACAGCTTTGGCGGAGTAAATACGCTTCTAATGGCTGCTGCTGATTCCATGCTGTTTGATCGTATCATTATGCTCGATCCGATCATCGGATCGCGGGCGTTCACCCTTGCCGCAAACGGGATGCAGTTTCTTGGCTTGTCAAAGTATCTACCGATGGTCAAACAAGCGAAAGTGCGCGGAACATACTGGCACGATGAAGACGCTATGTGGCGATACTTCTATCAACGAGGCACGTTTAAAGGCTGGGATGACGACTGCCTACATTCCTACAT
>NZ_LWFT01000095.1:0-630 GCF_001635105.1 Oleiphilus sp. HI0079 | reverse complement strand
AATGGCATCAGAAACATCAAACTTCTTAAAGTTCTCAACGAACTGGGAAATAAGATCTGCCGCTTTTGCATCATAATCTTCTTTGCTCGCCCAAGTGTCGCGAGGGTTAAGCAATCCAGCATCAACACCAGGAACAGCAATCGGAATCTCAAGATTCAATTTCTCAAGATGCACTGTTTCTGCATCAGCAAGGGCACCGCTCTGAATCGCAGAAATAATGCCACGAGTCGTTGGAATGCTAAATCTTTGACCAACACCAAACGAGCCACCGGTCCAACCAGTGTTTACCAAGTAAACTTTAGAACCGAACTCTTCCATTCGCTTCATAAGCAACTCCGCATACTCGCCAGCAGGGCGCGGGAAGAATGGTGCGCCGAAACAGGTTGAGAACGTCGATTTGAGCTTTGAATCGGAACCCATTTCTGTAGAGCCAACCAAAGCCGTATAACCGCTTAGGAAGTGATATGCCGCCGCTTCTTTACTAAGAAGTGAAACAGGTGGCAATACACCAGTCATATCGCAAGTCAGAAAGACAATCGCGTTTGGCTCACCAGCGCGATTCTCAATGACACGCTTTTCAACATGCTCAAGCGGATAGGCACATCGCCCGTTCTCAGTCAGGCTCGTATC
>NZ_LWFT01000094.1:0-949 GCF_001635105.1 Oleiphilus sp. HI0079 | reverse complement strand
CAAAGCATGATACGGTTCTCTCCGTCCTCTACACCAAATTGCCCGCTGTATTTTAAGGGAAGTCATGCAAGAACAATTCAACCGAGCAAGTCAGCTTCATCAGCAAGGAAAATATCGTGAAGCGGAAGCACTCTATAGATCTTTAACCAGTTTAGAGCCTGAGAATCCCATTGTTAATGCGAGACTTGCAATGGTGCTGGTTCAAACGAAAAGAGCGCGTGAGGCGCTCCCTCTGTTTGCCTTAGCGATCGACAACATGCCCCAAGATACCGCTCTGATTAAGCAGGCGGTAAATGTTGCCTCTCAGCTCGGGGAAAATGTATTTGCTGAAAAATGGGTCCGTCTATTGCTCGAAGAGTCACCGGATGACATGGCCTTGTCGGCACAGTACGTTGGTATTTTGATTGCTGTTCATAAAGAGGAAGCGGCGTTGGCGTTAGTGAATGCCTTGCTAAAAAAACAGCCTCAAAATGCGCAGCTACTAAATTTTAAGGGTATGTGTCTCAGCCGTCTAAGTGAGGGTGATAAGGCCTACAGATACTTCGAAAAGGCATTGCGTGCTAATCCTGGTCAAGTCGGTGTTGTTAGAAATCTGATTGTTCATGGTAAGGGTAAGAAGCAAGCGTTGCTTGAAGAAATTGTTCCGCAGTACGAGCAGCGCTTGCGTCAACGCGGCTTGAACGAAGATGCGAAGATGAACATCGCTTACGTTGTGAGCATGTACTACGACAGGAAGGGAGACGCTGAAAAGAGCTTCAAGTACCTTCAGATGGGCAACACGATTAATCGCTCTCGCTATCACTATGCACATTCTGAGATGCAAGATGTGTTCTCTAAGATTATCGAAGCACTCAGTGGTCCGTTCTTAGGGGCGTGCGAGAGTTTGCCCAAGGTCAAAGACGGAGCGGCACCGATCTTCATTCTGGGAATGCCTCGATCGGGTACAACG
>NZ_LWFT01000093.1:0-862 GCF_001635105.1 Oleiphilus sp. HI0079 | reverse complement strand
TGTTTCTTGATCAGAGTCACCTGTTTCTTCTGCGCAATATCACCTGCAGTAAAGACGTTACTCACATCAACGCCTCGGAAGAAGGAACGCACATAATCATTGGCAGGGTTATGCAGAATATCGTCCGGTGCGCCCACCTGCACAACCTCACCACCCTGCATGATGGCAATCCTATCGCCAATGCGCATCGCTTCGTCTAAATCATGAGAGATGAAAATAATGGTTCGCTGATGCTTGGCCTGAAGCTGAACCAGCTCATCTTGCATTTCCGTTCGAATTAACGGATCAAGCGCGGAGAAAGCCTCATCCATTAGCATAATATCGGGATCATTCGCCAACGCACGAGCAAGCCCCACACGCTGCTGCATACCACCTGAAAGCTCATCAGGATAACTATCGGGATAAGCTTCCAAACCAACTTGTGCAAGGGCTGCTAACGCTGCTTCTTGCCTCTCGCTAACATCGACCCCACTTAACTCCAGGCCAAACGCTGCGTTTTCAAGCACATTGAGGTGCGGCATCAAAGCAAAAGATTGGAACACCATGCTTATTTTCTTACGCCGAACTTCTCGAAGACCGTGGGTGTCCATCTTAGTGATGTCTTCACCATCAATGAGAACCTCACCCTGAGTGGGTTCAATCAAACGATTTAGCAGCCGAACCAAGGTGGACTTTCCTGAACCGGAAAGACCCATCACCACGAATATCTCGCCTTCTTCAATCTGCAAATTGGCGTCTTTGACGCCGATCGTCATTCCGGTTTTGTTAAAGATTTCGTCTTTATCTTGACCGGACTGAAGTAGCTGGAGTGCTTTTTTGGGCTGATCGCCAAATACTTTATATAAATTCTTAACTTCTACTT
>NZ_LWFT01000092.1:0-1147 GCF_001635105.1 Oleiphilus sp. HI0079 | reverse complement strand
TCGCAGCGCATGCCTTGAAGGACTCTTTGTCAGAGAAAATGCTGTCTGTTTTTCAAACGGGTGTGGAGTATCAGGCGTACCATAGTTTAGCGATGTTGGTCTTGGTGTTGTTGGCGTCTTTGGCGAGAACAGAAAAGGCACGCCGTTACTTGAGTGTCTCCATGTCGCTCATGCTCTTTGGTGTCGTGTTGTTTAGTGGGAGCTTGTATGCCTTGGCGCTTACCGGTTTGGCGTCTTTAGGAATGATTACTCCAGTGGGTGGAGTTTTGTTTCTTTTAGCTTGGTTCTTTGCGGCAAGAGGTGCATGGAGCATGGGCAAGCCTGAGCTTTTAGAGGAAAGTTAAATCGTGAAGATTATTCTAAATGGCGAGCCTTACGAATGTGAGGCTGGCACAGACTTACTAGCGATCGCAAAGGCGCTTTCTTTAGAGGGGAAACGTTACGCGATTGAGCACAATAAAGAGATTGTCCCCAAAGCCCAGCATGAGAAAATCACGTTACAGGAAGGTGATCTGGTTGAGGTTGTGCAGGCGATTGGTGGCGGTTAGCCAATAGGAAAGGAAGTAAAATGGGATTAGATACCGGAGTTCTAGAGATAGAAGGCGAAAAGTATAAAAGTCGTCTGTTAGTAGGGACGGGAAAGTACAAAGATCTAGAAGAAACACGGTTGGCAATTGAGGCCAGCGGCGCGGAAATCGTGACAGTTGCTGTTCGTAGAACCAATATAGGTCAAAACCCTGACGAGCCAAATCTTTTGGACGTGGTGTCGCCGGACAAGTATACGATTCTTCCAAATACTGCAGGCTGTTATAACGCCGATGATGCCGTACGTACTTGCCGATTGGCCCGCGAGTTACTGGATGGCCATGACCTCGTGAAGCTCGAGGTGCTTGGTGATCAGAAAACGCTCTATCCAAATGTTGTTGAGACTCTTGCTGCAGCCAGGACGCTCGTTAAAGACGGGTTTAAAGTCATGGTGTACACAACAGACGATCCGTTAATTGCCAAAGAACTGGAAGAGATCGGTTGCGTTGCGGTAATGCCGCTTGGGGCACCAATAGGGAGCGGTCTTGGGATTCGCAACCCGCACAATATCCATATGATTTTAGAAAACGCGAATGTCCCTATTTTAGTGGATGCGGGCGTT
>NZ_LWFT01000091.1:0-1030 GCF_001635105.1 Oleiphilus sp. HI0079 | reverse complement strand
CAAAAGACACAAACGTTTCTAGCTCGTCAATTGCAACATCCGAAATAGAAAACTCAACTCTAACAACAATGCTAGAAACTCCATCTGTCACCTCAATCCAATAGGCCGAGTCAAGGTTTCTATCTAAAAGAGCTGACGGTACCGGAACGCCTTGCAACCGGAAGGTATTACCTGAATCATGCACGACAGCCAATTCAACGCGATTTACATCTTCAAACTCACCAATCAGCTCTTCACTCATTCCGCTTTCAGGGTTTTGAATATACCGAACTGCATACCCACCTTGGCCGCCGGTTATTTCAATAGGGATATCTACCGGCGCATACCAGGTCATCTCTGTCGGCAAGGCTGATTCGTTCAAGATTCTGACATCATTATCAGGTAGCTCTGTTTCGCAGGCGACCAGAAAGATCGTTACACACAGTACAAAAAGATGTTGAAAAAGGGGTTTCAAAATAAACGCACTCACCGCTTGGCAGTTATTGTTCTATGAGAAGAAAAAATCTAGTAGTTGAATGGTATTAAAAGGGGTGGAAGTTTTACAGGATGCTGATCAAGAAACGTTCTGTACATCACACTATGCTTGGGAGATTAGCTCCAAAGCTTGCTCCTCAGACAAAATTTCGATGCCAAGCTGCTCTGCTTTCGCCAATTTAGAACCGGCCTTTTCGCCCGCAACGAGAAAGTCAGTCTTGCTAGACACAGAACCACTTACCTTCGCACCTGCATCTATCAACATTGTTTTGAGTTCATCGCGGCTAAAATTTGGTAAGGTGCCCGTAAGAACAAACACCTTTCCTCTCGCTGGCGAATCAGATTTAGAAGCCTGTTTTTTCAAGGGCTTTGGATGTACACCTTTTTCGAGCAATTTATCGACTTGGACGCGATTATCCTCGTTACCAGTAAACGCGAGAACATGCCCAGCTACGATCGGCCCAATATCATCTAAACTCTCGAGCCTTTCCGCCTCAAAAGAAAACAAATCATGAATATCATCAAGCGCTTGTGCTAGTGTCAAAGCCGTGGTTTC
>NZ_LWFT01000090.1:0-3770 GCF_001635105.1 Oleiphilus sp. HI0079 | reverse complement strand
CTGCATTTTCGAAACATCCAATAGTAGGGGATGATAAGTATATTCAGACATTAGTTGATGATTTGCACGGAATGGAGAAGTCTCGCTTGATGCTGCATGCGCGTGCGATTGAGTTTGATTTGCCGGAGTCTGGTGGTGGCAAACGTCGGCTTCGTCTGGAAGCGGAATACGATAATCGCTATGAGGAGTCGCTTACTTTGATGGGGTTGAAATAAGATGTCGTGGTCGGTTGTGGTCTTTGATTGGGATGGCACATTGGTTGATTCCGAGCGTCATATTGTTTCTTGTATTGCAGAGTCGGCAAAGGTTTGTGATCTTCCCGAGCTGAGCTACGACCGAATGAAAAGTATTATCGGTTTGGGAATGAAAGAAGCTTTGTATGATTTATATCCACAAATCACCTCTGATCAAATAGATGCATTGCGAGCGCATTATTCAAAGCGCTTTCATCAAAACGAGGGTGCTGAATTATCTCTGTTTCCAGGAGTGGTTGATGTGCTTGAATCTTTGCGCGGCGCAGGTTATCGACTTGCTGTTGCCACTGGCAAAAGTCGCCGCGGTCTCGATATGGCAAAGGAGCAGACGGGGTTAGGAGAGTACTTCGAGATAGAGCGGTGTGCGGATGAAACGCAGTCAAAACCGCATCCGCAAATGCTGCACGAATTAGCCGAGCATTTTGGTGTCGACGAGTCGAACATGCTTATGGTTGGTGATACGAGCTTTGACCTGGAGATGGCGGCACGCGCTGGATCTGCGAGTGTAGGCGTGAGTTATGGAGTACATGATACCGAAGCGTTGCTCAAGCATAATCCAAAACGGATTGTTGATGAGATTGGAGAGCTGATAGGATGGCTTGATTCAGTCAAGCAGCCTTTGGGCAACTAGATATTATTAATAACAAGGAGTGATCATTGGACGTATTTGATTCGAGTCGGTCTGGCGCAGAGGCGAAAGCAGACTCAAAAGAGTGGAAGCTAATTGAGAAAACCGTGGCGACGTTGGGTGTTGAGCAGCGTCGGGCAAGGCGCTGGGGTATCTTCTTTAAGTTGCTAACCTTTCTCTATCTATTCTTTTTGTTGGGTGTGATGGCGAATGGTCTAGACAGCAATATGGTGACTGCTGAGCAATATACGGCGTTAGTTGACGTGCGAGGAGTGATTGCTGATGAGGAAGAGGCGAGCGCAGATGTAATCGTGAGCGGGCTGAGGGCGGCCTTCGAAGCAGAGGGTTCTCAAGCAATCATTCTTAGGATAAACAGTCCGGGTGGCAGTCCTGTTCAGTCGGGATATGTGTTTGACGAAATCAAGCGTCTGCGCGTGCTGTATCCTGACAAAAAACTTTATGCTGTGATCACTGATCTTGGTGCGTCTGGTGCCTATTATATCGCCGCTGCTGCGGATGAAATCTATGCCGATAAGGCGAGTCTGGTAGGCTCGATTGGTGTGACTGCTGCAGGTTTTGGCTTTGTCGATGCGATGGATGAGTTGGGTGTTGAGCGTCGCAACTATACGTCTGGTAAGCATAAGTCTTTCTTAGATCCTTTCAGTGAGGAGGACCCAGAAGAGGTCGCATTCTGGGGTAAGGTCTTGGATAGTACGCATCAACAATTTATTGGTAAGGTTAGGGAGGGTCGAGGTGAGCGGCTTTCAGAAGCACCAGAATTATTTTCCGGTTTGATTTGGAATGGTGAGCAGGCTCTCGATCTTGGTCTTATTGATGGGTTAGGTAGTTCTGGCTTTGTTGCGCGTGAGATTGTCGGAGCGGAAGAGATCGTCGATTTTTCGTCAAAGCCTGATGCCTTTACTCAGTTTACGGAATCGCTCGGCGTTGCAGCAGGAAAGGCTATTTCTGCTAGCTTAGGCGTGAATGCGCTTCAGTTGCGCTAGTCTTTTTTTGATGTTTGATCAGAAAAACGTGCACAGAGCGCTACTTGAGGTAGCGCTCTGTTGAGCCTCTCTCGGAGTTAATCGAGAGGGCTAATACCGTACTCGCCTAGCAGCTTACATAGCTTGATCAAAGGAAGTCCAACTAGGGCGTTCGGATCGCTTGTTTCAATTGACTCAAACAGGCTGATACCTAATCCTTCTACTTTGAAGCCACCTGCGCAGTCGTAAGAGGGCTCCCGGCTCACGTATTGCTGTATGTCTTGTTCGCTTAGTTGCTTGAAGGTGGCGATGGTTTCGTCAACGTCACACCTTAGCGTATTTTCCTCTGGATCATGCAGGCAGACGCTTGTAAAGAAACGCACCCTTTTACCCGAGCAGCTCGCCAGCTGCTTAATATTGTTCTCTGCATTGCCAGGCTTATGCAGCTGGTGGCCGTCGAGAATCGCGACTTGGTCACTCCCAATAATCAGGTTGTTGCCTTTAAGCATGCTGGCGACGGATTTTGCTTTTTGAGTGCCGAGTTCAATGGCAAGTTCGTGAGGGGTGCTTTTTCTAGTCGCGCGCTCATCAATTGCCGGTGCGATGCTATGAACGTCTTTGAAGACTTTTTCTAAAAGTGTTTTTCGATATTTGCTGGATGAGGCTAAAACGAGATTTTTTCGCATCGGGTTGTCTTTGATTAGTCTGGTTTGTTGTTTAAGCGTTTCTGCTCTAGCTTAGGATGTAAATGCCAGTGTGTGTACTGCTTTGAACGATTGTTAAAAAAATGCTGTTTTCTTTTGACAAGTACTTGTCACGCCAATAGAATTGCGCGCTTATGTCAGACCACTCGCTTCCAAAGACCATTGATCCCCTGAAATATGCGGACCAAAGCAAGGTGCTCGAGGGACAAATTTCGCAAAAAGCTTTAGAGCGTTTGCGTGAAATTGTACTTGAGTCGGAAGGAGATGTTGAGGTTAAACTTGAGTTTGGCCGAGATCAGCAGCACTTGCGTGTTGTGAAAGGGCATTTGTCAGCGTCTCTCCAGCTAAAGTGTGAGCGTTGTCTTGAGCCGGTATTAAAGCAGGTAGAATCGAACTTTGAGTTGGGCATTGTTTTGTCCGATGATCAAGCGAAAAACCTACCGGGCTATTATGAGCCGCTGCTTGTTGAATACGACTCGATGCCAGTTTACGAAGTGGTTGAAGAAGAATTGATCCTGAGTTTGCCAATGTTCGCTTATCATGACGATTGCAAGATGAGGCAGATTGAGGAACCGCAAGAGTTTGAAAACGCCCCTAAAAAGGACAACCCTTTTAGCGTGCTGACGGACTTGAAGCTAAAGAAATAGTTGAGAATTTGAGGTCGAGCTGAAAACAGCTTCCTCTGCATGTTAGAGAGACACCTTTCGGGAGAAACGTATGGCTGTTCAACAAAATCGTAAAACTCGCTCTAAGCGTGGTATGCGTCGCTCACACGATGCGCTAACTGGTGAAACTTTGTCAGTTGATTCAACAACTGGTGAAACGCATCGCCGACATCACGTGACTGCTGACGGTTTCTACCGTGGCAAGAAAGTCATCGAGAAAGCTGAAGACTAAGATAGTCGTCAGCTTGCTATGACGAACTCTAGACGCATCGCAATCGATGCGATGAGTTGTGATCATGGTGCTAAAGTGGCGGTTGAAGCGTCGCTCGCGTTTTTGCAACGCAACAAAACCTCCGATATCGTTTTAGTTGGAAAACAAGACGATCTGGAGGTTTTTTTATTTCAGCATGCCGCCTATGCCGCTTTAAAACACCGTATTCAAGTTCTTCACGCTGGCTCGATCGTTGAAATGAGCGATAAACCTTCTCGCGTCTTGCGTCAAAAGCAAGATAGTTCTATGGCTGAAGCGCTCAAGA
>NZ_LWFT01000089.1:0-1366 GCF_001635105.1 Oleiphilus sp. HI0079 | reverse complement strand
CGACCCACCAATTTTTAATTGGCTAGGGCGTACCGAGTAGTCTGGGTAAGATAGTCCGACAGTTTATCTAAGATGTGTTTCCAACACGCATCGATCGCCTTAATAGGCGTTTTCAAGGGGTCGTTAGCTCAGTTGGTAGAGCAGTTGGCTTTTAACCAATTGGTCGCAGGTTCGAATCCTGCACGACCCACCACTTCTTTGTTCTGACCTGCATAAGCTGTTGTTCCTCCTCATTCAACTGAAATGGCGTCATGTATTTTCTAGAGCGTTCGCGCGTGTTTAGGTATAATTCCACTAGTTAAATTCAATGGGTTTGGTGTAAATGGGTCATCTTCAAGATCGTGTTCTTGTTCAAGAGCACTTGGCGCAAGAAAAAATTCCTAAAGAGCTCGATGTGGCTCGTGTTGATACGCTCAGCAACGAAATCGCGAAGCTGCTAAAGCAGGAAAATGCGGTGTTAATCGCGCATTATTATACAGATGAATCTATACAGGCTTTAGCCGAAGAGACTGGTGGTCTTGTTTCCGACTCATTGGAAATGGCGCGCTTTGGCGCGTCGTGTGATGCGAAAACGCTCGTTGTTGCTGGTGTCAAATTTATGGGTGAAACGGCAAAGATTCTTAGTCCGGATAAGCGTGTTGTAATGCCGACTTTAGAGGCTACGTGCTCCCTAGATATTGGCTGTCCAGTCGACGAGTTCTCTCGTTTCTGCGATCAGCACCCTGATCGGACTGTAGTCGTTTACGCCAATACGTCTGCGGCTGTAAAAGCAAGAGCAGATTGGGTTGTTACTTCAAGTATTGCGCTCGATGTGATTGAGCATCTAGATCGCGCCGGAAAGAAAATACTTTGGGGTCCAGATAAACATCTTGGTAGCTATATTCAGCATCAAACGGGCGCTGATATGTTGCTGTGGGATGGGGCGTGTATTGTGCACGAGGAGTTTAAAGCTTCGGGGATAAAAGATCTTAAGAAGATTTATCCGGAAGCGGCTGTTCTAGTTCATCCTGAGTCGCCTGATGCAATGGTTGAACTCGCAGATGCGGTCGGCTCAACGTCGCAACTCATTAAAGCCTCTCAAGTGCTTCCCAACGAGACGTTTATCGTTGCAACGGACAACGGCATTTTCTACAAGATGAAGCAGTTGAGCCCGGGGAAAACCTTCATTGAGGCTCCGACTGCGGGCAGCGGAGCAACATGTCGTAGCTGTGCTCATTGCCCTTGGATGGCTATGAACGGCTTGGAGGGGGTTCGTGATGTGCTGCTCAACAGTGACGGTTGTGAGGTCTTTGTCGATGATACCCTTCGCAGAGACGCACTGAAGCCTTTGGAGCGGATGTTGTCCTTTACTGCGCGCTAGTTCGTT
>NZ_LWFT01000088.1:0-1063 GCF_001635105.1 Oleiphilus sp. HI0079 | reverse complement strand
GGTGTCTTTCAATGTTGTTTCTGAAATTGCCATCGTTCCAGATAGTGAGTGCAGTACCCCAACCTTGATGGTATCAGCGGCATATGTAACCGAAGCACCGACAGACAGCGACACTGCAGCTGCAACCGTCGCCAATTTAGTCTTAAAGTTTTTCATCGTTAACGTTCCCCGTTCGAAGAATTATTGTTTGTTTTTTAGGAGTGCTTGTATGCGATCTTCCTGCAGGGGGTTAGAGCAAGTGCTGCGCCGTTTCCTAGAAACTAAGATAAATCAGACACTTAGTACGTATATTTGCGTATAGACAAAGCCTGACCAAGAACCTGTCGCACCAATAGCGGGCGAAAAAATCCAAAGCATGCGACTGCCACGCCCTGTTTTGGCGCAAGCGAATGCAACAAAGTCAAATATGCTCGTGTGAATTAGTATGTATATTCTAATTATGGTGGGTAAGGTGAATATATATCTGATACCGGACGTTTCAGATTTGTTATCACTAGCGGAGACGCTAGAGTGGACTTTGCCCTTGGATTCCAAGGGCTTTTTTTTGCCTTGAGAATAGATCGCGCTAAGGGACGCCGCAGGTCACACCCGTGCCACCTAAACCGCAATATCCATTAGGGTTCTTCGCTAAATATTGCTGATGATAGGTTTCGGCATAAAAATATTCCTTCAAAGGCGCGATCTCAGTCGTAATACTTCCAAGCCCTGCTTCTTCGAGTGCATTTTGGTATTGCTGATAGCTCGTTTTTATCACGGCCAAATCAGACTCTTCTAAGTAATAGATCGCCGATCGATACTGCGTACCAAGATCATTCCCCTGCCTCATGCCCTGCGTTGGATCATGTTTCTCCCAAAATACTTTTAAAATCTCGATGAGGCTAATGATGTCCGGGTCGTAGACTACATGAACAACCTCAGTATGGGCTGTCATTCCTGAACAAATCTCTTCGTAGGTAGGGTTGTTAGTAAAACCTCCAGCGTAGCCCACGGACGTAACGTAAACACCATCAAGCTCCCAAAAGGCCCGCTCAGCGCCCCAAAAGCAGCCTAACCCAAGGACGAT
>NZ_LWFT01000087.1:0-701 GCF_001635105.1 Oleiphilus sp. HI0079 | reverse complement strand
CTTGCCCAAATCTACGTTCTGAGTGACGCGGCTTTCGTGACGTTTGAAAACGCGCTTGTTTTCGGTCGACTTTTCCGAGTCAACGACGGTCAGCCATTCTCGTTTTTGCTTCTCAGCGAAGCGAAGAAAACTATTGCACTCGGCAGCGCTTAAGAAATTATTGACCACTTTAATATTGCTTGGTGGGGCTTTTTCTTCGCTGTCTTTGCCGCAGCATTCGCCAAAGAGCTTTTGCGAACGGCAGTAACATGGCTTCGTAGTATCGAAATGAAAAGTCGGTACGTATGCTCGTTGTTGCATGGTTTATCCCTAGTAAATACAGCAGCGATAAATCGCTATCTAAATGGAAAACTTCAACCAAATTTTCTGTGCAGTGTATAGATTGCGTTTTGTATTGGAAGCGTTTGCTTTTGGTTTCAGCGTTCTACTGATGAAACAAAAGAATGGTTTGATGTTATGGAGGCTTCTTTATGGAACAGAATGTTGCGCCACTGCACTAATGGAGTGAGAGGTATGCATGCTTTCAACGCTTCTGGTGTTAAGCTAAATCCAAATCGAATTTCAGATGCTGTGAGCGAAGCGGGTCGATGAAACCAAAATGTGGCGAAGTGGATAACGCGAAAATTATCAAAGCGGGCTGTGGCACGCGGTATGACCCAGAACAATTGGGCGATCATTCCGGATTTGATTTCAGTGCTGCG
>NZ_LWFT01000086.1:0-728 GCF_001635105.1 Oleiphilus sp. HI0079 | reverse complement strand
ATAACATTGCCTGTTACAAGCAAACCTGTACCACCCTCAGCCCATTTTGCGTACAAACGCTCTAAGCGCAAATCTGGGTTGTGTTGTTTGTCGCCGAGTTGTTCGCTCATTGCTGATTTGAAGAGGCGATTTTTTACTTCGGTTTTATTGTTGATCTGATAAGGGCTGTTTAATGCAGGCATAACGTGCTCGGCTCAAAGGTTGAAAACGGTTAGCGTGAAGAACTTAATTTGTTAAAGCTACTCGGCCTGCAAGCTTACGCACTTTTTTCTACAGCGTGTAGTCACTGGCCGGATATGTATAGAACTTACTGATGCGTATGCCCTGCGCGCTCTAAATAGCGCGATATATGGTTGGCACACTCTGCAGCGAAGTCATCTTGGGTATTTAGCCAGTGGATACTTACCCCTTTCTTCTCAATGTTGCGGAACCATTTTTCTTGTTGTTTGGCAAATTGATGAATGGCGCTTCGCAGCTTTTGGAACATGTCGTTGTAATCTAGCTCCCCTCTCAGGAACAGGCTGAGGTAGCGATATTCTAAGCCATAGTGTTCAAGGGATGTGTGAGAAACGCCCTGTTCCAAAAGTTGTTTTACCTCATCAAGCATGCCTTCGTCTAATCGGCTTGCTAAGCGTTGACTAATCCGCTTTCTGGTTGTCTCTCTTGGATATTGTAAGCCAAAAACTAGGGGCTGATAGTCGGGCCAACAGACGGTTTCAGATCCATTC
>NZ_LWFT01000085.1:0-655 GCF_001635105.1 Oleiphilus sp. HI0079 | reverse complement strand
GTAATTGCCAAGGCCGGGGTAGAGTGCATAGTAGGCAAGACCAAATACACAGGTGGCGACGAACATGTACATCCACCACTTGGTAATGGGTTGTCATATTCTTCGATGCCATCGAAGGTATGGCCCATTGTTTTTTCCGTTTCAGTGTCGGATGTCTGGCTCTTACGTGTCACGTAAATAAGCCAAAGGCTACCGAATATGCTTCCCAGACTGATAATGGAAACCCAAAAACTCCAGAAACTAGTCATGATTCTCTCTCTCTTTTTCGCTTAGCGTGCGCTCTGCAATGTCGTCGTCATCAAAGGGCAGGTTGGCTGCATCTTCAAAGTCTTTTTTCTTTGCGCTGCTGAAAGCCCACCAACAAATGCCGATGAAAACAATCATGACCAAGATGGTCGACATGCCGCGTAGCGTATTTATATCCATGGTTGCTCTTATTTGTTACCGATCAAGGTGCCAAGGTTCTGAAGATAGGCGACCAATGCTTCAATCTCAGTCTTGCCTTTCACTGCGTCTGCTGCGCCAGCTATATCTTCATCTGTGTATGGAACGCCTACTTTACGAAGAGCTTCCAACTTCAATGGAGTTGTTTTGTGGTCAATCTTTGCAGTGAACAGCCAAGGATATGACGGCATCTTAGACTCTGGAACAACAT
>NZ_LWFT01000084.1:0-770 GCF_001635105.1 Oleiphilus sp. HI0079 | reverse complement strand
ATACCCATCGTTTCTTACCACGAAGAGTGTTGTCTGGGTAAATAAGGAGAAACCCTTTGATTATAAGAAGCGTGAGGATTTGATTGGCCATACTGGCGCAACCGTCATTCATAATAGCTTTGGCGAAGAATTTGATGAATTTGCGAAAGCCAGTTTGGATTTGAATGGTGTCGCTAGTCTGCGTCAGGCTTTTGATATGTTAGTGCTTGGGCGAGTCGATTACTTGTTGTATGAGAATAGCCCTGCACAAGCTTACAGTAGGACTTGGGGAGTAAGCGATAAGGTTGCGGTGCTCGGAGATGGAATTAGCGCAGAGGGCTTGTATCTTACGCTGTCGCACAGCTCTTCATGTAACACGGGCGCTCTAAGAGGGAAACTCACCAAGGCGCTACGAGAAATCGTTGAGAGTGGGCAGGCTGAAAAGGCCCTCCAGAAGGGCCTTGCTCTTTGGCAGAAGATTCATCCGCAAGGCGATAGTTTAGAGTGAGTCTTTCGCCTTGGTCGTTAGCAAACGGGCGGCTGCCTTGCATAAACATCAAATCCGAGTAGCTTGGATGAGCAGGTTGCGGGGGCTTAGTGTGCGGTCACAAAACGTACTCAGGGTCACCATGTAGTTCTGCTCTTCCAAGTAAAGTGCGCGATCTAGCGCCAACCACAACTCTAAAGGCCGGTTAAAGAGTCGCCTTAGAAGCTCCAAACGAAATACCTCCCCATAGCGANCCTCCCCGCGCCTTAGATACAGATCGTAATCGATATCGTCAGGAAGAGTT
>NZ_LWFT01000083.1:0-577 GCF_001635105.1 Oleiphilus sp. HI0079 | reverse complement strand
GCCAGCAAGGCCGCTGTTGACTGGATTGCTAACCACGATGTTTGAGGTCAGGTTACCATCTAGGTTATCTGATGCTGTCGCGCCTGGGTCCACATAAGGCGTGCCTTGTTCGTGGTTTACGGTCGCGAGACCAGAGAGCGACAGAGACGGAGGTGTAGTATCTTCAACGATAACTGTCCGAACGACCGTTACAGCGTCATTGCCCGCGGCGTCGCTGATGTCATAACTCAGCAGATAAGTGCCCGCTGTGTTTGAGGCGACGCTGCCCGTTGAGGGCACGTTACCCATATCGCCGTCAATATTGTCAGTCGCTGTTGCTCCCAAGTCTACGTATGGCGTTAGTTGTTCATGAGTAATTGTGCTATCGCCATTTAACGAAATAACGGGGGCTGTGAAATCTCCAACGATAACTGTACGAGAACGTTGATTAGCGTCGTTAAGATCTTGGTCCTGCGCATCGTAGAGAATTGTGTAAGTACCTGCCGTATTGGCATCAACAGTATCGCCGCTCGTTATAACCGTCACCGAAGGGTCTACCGCGTCGGTTGCCGATGCACCAGGGTCTGTAAACGGAGTG
>NZ_LWFT01000082.1:0-1187 GCF_001635105.1 Oleiphilus sp. HI0079 | reverse complement strand
TCAGCATCAAATATATCCGTGCCATAAAGATTCAACTCTTCCAAATTCGTCAACCCATCTGAATCACAATCTTCATTACCGTCGGATACATCATTAGGATCCGAGTCGCTATTGAATTCATCTGGATCGAGCGGGCAGGATCCGGGGTTAACACTGCCAAATTCCAATTCTTGTTGATCGGTCAAACCATCGTTATCCGAATCTACCTTGTAACCAGCAAGCGCTGAGCTAAGTTCATCCGCTTCTCGACCATCGCTAAGGCCATCACTGTCGCTATCAACAAGGTAGTTACTGATATCACGGTATGCATCAAAGCTGTCTAACACGCTTTGCCCACCCAACATTGTATTTGCATCGCCCGCATTGGCATCATCAAAACCGGCATATTCCTCATACCACCCAGGAATATTGTCGCTATCACTGTCTCCGACCTGGAAGCGCGAAAATTTTATGTAGCCTGTGGATGGTGAACTTGGATCATCATATGCGCTTAATAACGCTGCATCTTCTTGTGCGGCAATAAGAACAATCGGGTTCTGTACAAATCCATCTCGCGTGTAAGACCAATAATCGTTCGGTGCGTTCGGGTCAGGAATAAACTTTATGACTAATTGCTGTTGGCGATTAGTGGTAACTGTTTGCAGATCCGTACTGCCTACTTGAAGCGCCTGAGTGAACTTAAGCTCACTCTCTGCATTAGCTGCTAGGAATTGCGATGTAGCAGGCAGATAGATGTGACCAGACCCAAAACGGATTCTTTTATTGCTAAGAGAGTTATCCACAAGTAATGGGCCATCTAAATCTAACCCATCTGGATTGAGATTTTGTGGGGATACTTGACTCGAAGCTGACGATGGATTGCGGAATTCATAAGCAGAAAAAACAATTGGATCTTCTAAAACCCACAGCTTGCTCTTTACTGCCGGATCATCCCAAACACCATTTGAAATTGAAACGGTACCGACTAACGACGACTCAAGAGAATAGCTCGTCTTATTAAAGAAATGCTGAGTGTATGTTCCGCCAATATCGTTGCTTTCTACAATCAGGTAAGAACCCTGATCTAGAACAGCGGTTACTGGTTCGCCAGAAGGTAAAGTGAACGCATTAACGAACGCAGGCGTCGCTCCTGATAGATCGTACTCTCGAACCAAACCATCATCAAAGCCAACATAAAGCGTATTATC
>NZ_LWFT01000081.1:0-663 GCF_001635105.1 Oleiphilus sp. HI0079 | reverse complement strand
TCATCGGCGAGGCGGCGGAAATTTCAAAGGCTACGGGCTTGCCGATAAAACTGGTTTGGTCTCGCGAAGATGACATGCGCAATGATTTTTATCGCCCTGCAAGCCTTCACAAGCTGCGAGCGCGCGTAGACAAAGACAACGTCCTTGCTTGGGATCACCATATAGCCGCGCCTGGTGTAATGGATTGGTATGTATGGGATGCTGCGCCGGCTATGTTTCCGGCAGCGCCAAAATTTATGTTCCCTATGCTTGGCAAGGTCGGCCTTGCAACGGCTGGCACCCCCATGACGCCAGCTGACCGTTCCGCTTACGAAGGTGCTGACGATTTACCGTATGCCTTCGGTTCGCAAGAGGTTAGATATAGTAAGGCGGACGCGGGGGTTCCTGTGGGCTACTGGCGAGCGGTCGGGCACTCGCACAATGGTTTTGTTACCGAAACCTTTGTTGAGGCGTGTGCCGAGAAGGCAGGGCAGGATGCGGTTGAGTTCCGGCTAGCGCTCTTGAGGGATCAGCCTCGTATGGCCGCTGTGCTGAAGTTGGCGGCACAAAATGGTGGTTGGGCTGAAAAGCCGCCTGAAGCACGTTATCGAGGCATCGCTGTGCACAAATCCTTCGGGTCGTACGTGGCGGAGCTGGTTGAATTGAGCGTTGAGCAAGGTCAGC
>NZ_LWFT01000080.1:0-597 GCF_001635105.1 Oleiphilus sp. HI0079 | reverse complement strand
CCCTTTTCACCAAGTATCACGTACGTTTCAAACCGAGCGCCGTTATTGATGTTGACCACCTGCACCTTCTCGTGCTCTTCAATGCCGCTTGCTTCGAGCAGCAAAGGGTCAATCGTGATACTACCAACGTAATTAAGATTGGCGTCTTTAACCGTAGCGCGATGGATTTTCGCTTTTAGTTTTTCAATCCACATACTTCGTGATACTCCTTGGTACTCGTCTTTATGAGATCTATCTTTCTCTCTCTGCCCTCTAAAATTTAGATAATTGAGGTCAGTTAATTGGTTCAGTGAATGCCGTGTTTTACAACGCAGCGCCTAATTGGACTTCTTCACAAACTTCGACTTCAGCATCATCGCACCCGCGCCATCAACCTTACAGTCGATGTCGTGGTCACCATCAACAAAACGTTTAATGGTCGCTTTGGTGCCCACTTTCAATACGGTCGATGATCCTTTCACTTTTAGGTCTTTAATCAGTGTGACTTTATCACCCTCTGCCAAATCGTTGCCCACGGCATCCTTAAGGTGAATCGCGTCTTCATCAGCCTGGTTCGGATCCCACTCATACGCACATTCGGGGCAAATCAACATGTTC
>NZ_LWFT01000079.1:0-30049 GCF_001635105.1 Oleiphilus sp. HI0079 | reverse complement strand
CGATACAGAGCTTGCGGAGAAATTCAACGCTGCACTTAAAAAGCTGAAAGAAGACGGTACTTATGATGAGATCATGAAGAAGTACTTCGCTTACAGCATCAAGATTTAAGTAACGACGAAAATGGAGGCCTCTGGCCTCCATTTTTCAACAAAACGGACAACACACATGATCGATTTGCACGGCTATGGACCATCCATCTTTGAAGGTGCCATTCTCACCGTCGAGGTAGCAGTCCTGTCGTTGCTTCTAGCGCTCATACTTGGCCTTGCAGGTGCCATCGCCAAGCTTTCTAAAAACCCTGTTCCCCGAGTCATCGCAACCGTTTACACAACCGTCATCCGAGGGGTGCCTGATCTCGTTCTTATGCTACTGATTTTCTTTGGTGGCCAGATGCTGATGAACGAATTCTCGGACTGGCTCTATGAAGAATTCAACATTGATGTTTTTTTCAACATCAATGAATTTATTGCAGGTGTCATTACAATTGGTTTTATATTCGGTGCCTATATGGCTGAAACTTTCCGGGGCGCTTTTCAATCTGTCGATAAAGGTCAATTGGAAGCCGGTCTCGCCTATGGCATGAATCGCCGACAAATATTTTTCCGCATTTCATTCCCGCAAATGATGCGTCATGCACTACCAGGCCTTGGCAACAACTGGCTAGTCATGCTCAAAACAACCGCCTTAGTATCGATTATCGGCCTTGCGGATATGGTTCGGCTTGCTTCAGAAGCCGCAAAAGCCGTCCACGAGCCCTTTACATTTTTAATTCCTGTCGCCTTTGTTTATCTGCTGTTAACCGCGATATCTGAATGGGTATTGAAACGACTTGAAGTCAAATACAGCGCCGGTGTGGCGAGAGGGTAAGATGATGGAAGCGTTTTTAAGCCTGTTTGCCGATAATTCTATTTTCAACCCGACCACGCTGATGCATTACTGGGACGGTTTTGTCACGACGGTACAACTGGTGTTTTTGTCGCTGGTTATAGGGTTGATCATCGCGCTGCCTCTCGGCATTTTGCGCACATCAAAGAATCCTTTTATTAACTGGCCTATCTGGGCTTACGTTTATTTTTTCCGAGGTACTCCGCTGCTCGTTCAACTGTATCTCATCTACTACGGAACAGCGCAAATTAAAGGCATTCAAGACACCATCTTCTGGAATATTCTTTCTGAAGCGTTCTATCCATGCCTGATCGCATTTGTGCTCAATACCGCAGCCTACACGACCGAGATTATTCGAGGGGCAATTGAAGCAACGCCAAAAGGCGAGGTCGAGGCCGCTAAGGCCTATGGTATGAGTGCAGCGCAACGCATGCGTAGAATCATTCTTCCTGGAGCTCTGCGTCGCGGTCTACCGGCTTATGCAAATGAAGTCATCTTCATGCTCCACGCGAGCTCCATCGCAAGTGTGGTCACCATTGTTGACCTGACAGGCGCAGCGCGAGATATATACGCGCGCTATTACGCTCCGTTTGAAGCGTTCCTTTTTGTAGCGGCCATCTATTTGTGTCTAACGTTCACCTTGATTTATGTGTTTCGCAAGATCGAAACCCGCATCATGGCGCACACCCGCCCCATCTCCTAACGGAGCGAGCAATGCCCGAAAACGAGCACCTGCTAAATCAGCATTCGTTTATCGAAGCAACCTTAGGGAACAATCTTTGGCGCCAAAGCCAGGCCTTGTGTCTGGAGGATGGCACCAAGATAATGACACGCGCCAAAGGCGTCGTAGAGCTACTACCGATAAAACAGAATAAACGCGGCTTGCTGCTTTCCGCCGGCATCCACGGTAACGAAACAGCCCCCATCGAACTTCTTGATAAGCTACTTACAGACTGCATCTTAGGCCGGATAGTCGTTAAGCGCCCCACCCTCTTAATACTTGGACATCCTCAAGCAATAAAAGCGGAAAAGCGCTTTGTTGAACACAACATGAATCGACTTTTTATGGGCGTACACGAGCGCAAAGCATTTCGTGGATCCATTGATGCAGAGAGAGCCAACATTCTCGAGTTACAGGTTAAACGATTTGCGAGCCGACACTCCCTCATCGAACATTATGATCTACACACCGCCATTCGAGACTCGACTATAGAGCGCTTCGCACTCCAGCCAAAGCGAGAACATGAGCCAATCACCAGAGTTTCAGAACTGCACAGACTCGTGTTTAAGGATATGGGAGTCAACGCGCTCGTTTATCAGCACAAACCAGCGTCAACCTTTTCATCGTATACCTCCAGAACGTTCAAGAGCGACTCGTATACGGTTGAGCTAGGCAAGGTGCGCCGCTTTGGTGAAAACGACTTAGAGCGTTATACAAACACATATAACAGTCTTTGCGGGCGAGTATCAGACATCACACACAGCGTCCCCCCTCAAGACCATCAAATCGAGGATATCACCGAGTTTGAAGTGTGCCATGAAATCGTCAAGGATGATGCCGCATTTGAGCTACTTGTGTCTGAGGACGCGGCCAATTTTAAAGAATTCGAACAAGGCGAGATGGTCTCACGTTCGCCTTGCTCAGAGTATACCGTTCAAAATGAGCGTGAGTTTCTTATTTTCCCCAATAATAAGGTGCCCATTGGTCAACGCGCGGGACTAATGCTGAAACGCGTAAATCGCAGGTAAACCCAGTAATTGCGTCAATTCATCAAGTGCAGTCATCGACTCAGCAATCAGTCTCGGATCGGCCAAATCTGATTGCGAAATCTGATCTCTGTAGTGGCGCTCGACCCACGCCGACAAGATACCATAGAGATTATCCGTCATTAGAACCCCTGGGTGGACCGCAGCTAACTCATCTTCCGTTAGTGCAACACGTAATCTCAGACAGGCAGGACCACCGCCATTCTTCATACTTTGCTTGAGGTCAAAACTCATCACTTCTCGAATCGGATTATCGCCTGCCACAAGCTTCTTGAGGAAGCGCTGCACAGACGGCGTATCATCACATTCCGAAGGCACAACGAGCATCATTTCACCTTCGCTGGTAGTCACCAACTGGCTATTAAAGAGATAACTTGAAACCGCATCATGCAGAGGCACTTCGTGCTCAGGAACGGTAATCACCAACAGCTCTGTATCACCAAGCTTGGCTTTAAGCTCGCTGATCACCTCATCTTGTCTAAGGAATGCTTCTTCATGGCAAAAGAATACGTTTTGATTGCCAACCGAAATCACGTCATTGTGAAAGACACCGGCATCAATGGTATCTGGATGCTGCTGGGCATAGACAACACGGCTTTCATCAATCTGATGCAGTCGAACGACAGCCTGACAGGCCTCAAGAGTTTGTCTGGCAGGGTAGCGTTTGGGCTTTAAACCTCGTTCGCTAAACGCCTGACGACCGTAAACAAAAAGCTGAACACCCGGCCGATCGTAAGCGGAACAAAAGCGCGTATGATTGGCAGCCCCTTCATCACCAAACTGGCCGACCGACGGTAATGCGGCATGATGGGCAAAATACCGTTCGTTATTAAAAATCGCTTGCAGCATCCGGCTCGTCGTTGGATGCTCTATCGCACGATGCAGCTTTGCATTTAGATTCGCCGGCGTGAAATGCACTAAACCGTCGTTACTATCTGCGCTTGGAGACACGGTCGCGGCATTGGCTGTCCACATGCATGAGGCGGAGAAAACAGAGCCCAGAATGGCCGGAGCTTCCTTGGCTGCTTTAGTAAGAACTTGAGCATCTGTTCCTACAAATCCAAGTTGACGCAACAGGCTCATCTCGGGCCGATGATGCGGAAGCAAAATTCCTTGTTTGATGCCTTTATCCGCTAGCGCCTTCATTTTTTGCAAGCCTTGAAGGGCAGCCTGTTTTGGATTGGAAACATCTTTCAGGCTTTGCTCAGATGCGATGTTGCCAAACGACAAGCCCGCATAGTTATGAGTGGGTCCGACAAGCCCATCGAAATTTACTTCATACGCCTTCATGATGCGTCCCTTTGTTAATCCAACACTTATGTTTTAATTTCCAAACCTGGAGAAATCGATGCAGGTAGCATAGCGTGTTCTGCTTCCATCGATGCTACCGGATAAGCGCAATAATCTGCCGCATACAAAGCACTCGCACGATGGTTGCCGCTTGCGCCGATACCACCAAACGGTGCTGCACTACTGGCACCGGTTAAAGGCATATTCCAGTTCACAATGCCGGCTCTGCTGTCTAGTAAAAAGCGCTGCCATAACTCTGCGCTTTCGCTAATCAGTCCTGCGGCTAAGCCAAAACGCGTCCTATTGGCGAGCTCTATCGCCTGCGCATAATCATCATAACGGATAACCTGCATGAGCGGTCCAAAGTATTCTTCATCTGGCGCGTTAATGCCGCTTACATCAACAATGCTCGGTCGCAACATTGCAGCAACCTTGTTGTCCCGCGCTAATTCGAGCAATGGTTTTGCCCCCAGCCCGAGTAAGCGCTGATAAGCATCTACAATATTCTGTGCTGCTGCATCTGAAACGAGACAACCCATAAATGGCTGGCTCTCGGCATCATAAGCACCTACGCTTAATTCGCGGGTCGAGGAGATCAAACTCGAGACCAGTTTGTCACCAAACTCCCCCTTAGGGATAAACACACGTCGCGCGCAAGTGCAGCGCTGTCCTGCGGATACAAAGCTAGAAAACAGAATATGATGGACCGTCGCCTCAAAGGGGACATCCTCATCAATAATCAGCGGGTTATTACCCCCCATCTCAAGGGCAAGGATTTTGTCGGGCTGACCACCCCAAAGTTGATGCAAGATAGCGCCGGTGCCTGAACTACCTGTAAAGAACAGGCCATCTAGGCCGGTGTGCTTTGAAAGCGCTTCACCGGTCATACGCTCACCCTGAACCAGATTCATCACGCCTTCGGGAAGCCCCGCTTCGAGCAAAAGCTTCATCGTGATCTCTGCAACCAGAGGGCATTGCTCACTGGGTTTAAACACAATGGTATTGCCAGCCAGTAAGGCAGGAATAATATGACCATTTGGCAGGTGCCCAGGAAAATTATAGGGTCCAAAAACGGCCACCACGCCATGCGGTCGATGTCGAAGACTTGCGGTGCCTGCCGGGAGCTGTTTACTACTAGAACCTGTTCGGTCGTTATATGCCTGAATTGAAATTCCGACCTTGCCAATCATTGCCGCAACTTCAGTGCGCGACTCCCACAAAGGCTTACCCGTCTCTTTACCGATCGCATCTGCAAGCGCTTCGGTGTTTGTCTGAAGCTGTTCTTTGAAACGTTCAACTAAGGCCACTCTCTGCTCAAAAGAGGTACGTGCCCAATCAACGAATGCAGAGCGTGCAGCCGATATAGCATGATCGACGTCATCACTATTTGCCGTTGTGGCAGACCAAACACGCTCTTGCGTATAGGGGTTCGTACTTTCAAGAACAGGGCCGGAACCTTCCTGCCATTTACCATTAATCAACAACCCAAGGTTGGACATGCTGCTCTCCTATTCGTAACGAAGCGGTATCACGCGAATATCAGATTGGTCATCTATCAATAACGCATCAGCTTGCTCTTTACTCAAACTAACATGGTCGTGGGCGACCTGCTCTTTGGATACAAGCAAGGCTCTGAAACGCTCCATTTTTCGATTCGAAACCACATAGTCAGTGCGTTCACCAACAGGCGCTTTATGCTGTTCATCAACTCTATACGGTAAAACTTTACTCTCTCGAACGCCTCGAATTTCTTCAACAAAGGTCTCCATCACCGGTCCTCCATCGAAAATATCGACATAACCGTTAAAGTGAAAACCCTCTTTTTTCAGCATCTCAAGCGCCGGGCGCGTATTTTCGTGAGGTTGCGCAATGACGGCACGCGCCTCTGGACTAAGGGAAAATAGATAAATTGGGTATTTAGGCATTAGCTCTGCAACCATTTCTTTGTTGCCGAGCCCGACTTGATAATCGGCATAAGAAAAGTCCATTTGAAAGAACTTTTTACCTAGTGACTCCCAAAATGGTGAGATACCGTTTGAATCGGAAACACCGCGCATTTCAGCAACAATCTTAGAAGCAAAGTAGTCTTGAAAGTCCGCCAAAAAGAGTAATCGGCATTTCGATAGCAAACGCCCGTTGTTGCCCTGACGAGAAGACGTATCGAGATATAAGGTACATAATTCAGATACACCAGTCAGGTCGTTCGTTATGTACAACATCTGATTTGAACTATGAACACCTATTTGCTTTGAGGCATGAACAACCTTACAAATTCGGTAGTTATACCATACCTGTTCAAGCCCAACGTTTGCTTCAATAGCACTAACACCCACAACCTGATCAGATTTGGTGTCTTGCATCGCAAACACATAGTTACCGCGCTCTTTGGGTTGCGCACCACGAAAAGAGCGAATCGAATTAAAAATGCGATTCTCTAATAAGTCTGGATTATTCGGTAAGGTCGTCACACCAACACCGGAGCCCTCGGCGAAGCCAATCAAAGCGGTGAGATCCTGACTTTCTATCGGTCGAACCACCATCATATCCAGCAATCTCCTTGATGCCTGAGCACATTCATTCCAAAAAACCTATTCAGCCAGCGCATTTCAAAAGCACTGGCCTGGTTTCTAACAGGGACTAAAGAAATACTCCGATCCAGAGCGTAACTTCAAGTGTTCCATTTCTGCCGTATTGACCCGCAACACATCTCCTCGTCCATCCGTTAGTTGAACCAAGCCACATCGAAAATCCGTGTAAGCGTCGTTACAGACTAAAAATGGCAAGCCAGTGGATACGCTGCCGTGTAACAAGGTCTTCTTTGACGCATCTTTATAGGTTGTGACTTCATCACGTTTGGCAATCATCACCTCACCAGCATCAAAAATATCGACGTAGGGCGAGCGCTGAAAGCCTTCTCTCTCGAGCAACGCGTGAATATCTCTTGCCCTATCATCATGCCGCCCGATAACGGCCTGCGCTTCGGGCGTTAGCATCTTCACGTATACGGGGTGCGGTGGCATCAGTTCCGCTAGGAAGGTTCGGCTCTTGGTGGCAACGTGATAATTTGCACTAGCGTAATCCATATTGAAGAAGTTGCGCCCCCAGCTATCCCAGAAGGCGGACTGCCCTTCTTCATTGCATACCCCTTGCAGCTCAACGACAAGATTCTCGCTAAACATATCACTGAATTGTCGCATGAACATAAATCGAGCACGCGAGATCAAATCAAATTGCGTTGTACCAAGAAGCTCTCGCTTGATCGCAAAGGAGCATAAAACGTTGTAACCAGTGAGTTCATGCGTGAGGTGCAACACCGAAACCGGAGTATGAATATCAAAGGTCTCGGAAGCATGAATCAACTCACCAAGGCGATAGTTATAGAACGGTCTCTTGGACTCATTGTTCATTGCAATACCCGAACAGCCTAAAATCTGTCCTGTTTGCGTGTCCTCTAATACAAACAGAAAAAACTGTCCGCCGGTCAAACCGGAGCTATCTTCAAACGAACGCAAAGAGTGCTCAATACGCTCTACAAGCCTCGCACGTTTCCGCGGGAGAGAAGAAATCTGCGCATGATTATCGCGCACTAGAGACTCGATACTGCTTACATCATCCAGTGTGCATGGACGCACTAGATGCATGTTACGCCTCCGTTCCAACAAACAAAGAGATTGCTTGATCTAACCGCGCCATCCCTGCGTCAATATCGCCGTCGGCGATAATTAAAGAAGGCGCCATACGCAAGACATTAGGGCCGGCAATTAACACCATTAAGCCCTCATCCATCGCTTTAACGAGAATATCTTTCGCCTTACCTTGATAGGCTTCAGCCATTTCACAACCGATTAAAAGCCCGCAACTTCGAATCTCTTTGAAAACTCCATACCGCTTGTTAATGGCTTCGAGACCACTCATAAAACGTGAATGCTTCGCTTCAACCTCGCTAATCACATTGTTCTCAAGCAACTCGAGAATCAATGCTTCCGCCACCGCACACGCTAATGGATTGCCGCCATAGGTACTGCCATGGGTGCCAACTCCAAAGCTCTGCGCCACTTTTTCTGAAGTGAGCATCGCGCCCACAGGAAAACCACCACCTAACGATTTTGCTGTCGTTAAGATGTCTGGAATGACGCCGTACTTCTGATACGCATAAAGCGCACCTGAACGTCCGACACCTGTTTGAATCTCATCAAGCACAAGTAACGCATTATGTTTATCACACAGTGCACGCAAGCCCTTCAAAAACTCAGGATCAGCCGGTTTCACTCCACCTTCACCTTGAACCGGCTCAAGTACCACGGCACACGTTTTTTCTGAGATGAGTGCTTCGACACTCGCAAGATCGTTGAAGGTGGCATGTTTGATACCGCCTGGAACCGGCTCAAAACCCTCTGTATATTTGGCTTGCCCACCAACGGAAACAGTAAACAATGTACGCCCGTGAAAGCTGCCATAAAAAGAAAGGATTTCGTTTTTCTCTGCGCCATAGTGATCATGCGCATACTTGCGAACCAGTTTGAAAGCGGCTTCATTTGCCTCTGCGCCAGAATTCGCAAAAAACACGCGATCCGCAAAGGTGTTTTCGGTTAACAAGCTTGCCAAACGAAGTGCTGGCTCATTCGTCATCACATTACTTACATGCCAGAGTTTTTCTGCCTGCTCCTTTAAGGTGCTTACCAAACGCGGATGAACATGCCCTAAAGCACTAACGGCAATACCGCCTGCGAAGTCAATATACTCTTTACCTTCTTGATCCCAAACGCGCGAGCCCTGACCCCGAACCGGGATCACCGCTGACGGTGCATAATTCGGAACCATAACCTGATCAAACACAGATCGGCTGGGGTGAAGTTCATGTGACATACTCGGCTCTCCATACCTAAAGTTCTGAGGCAATAAGCCCATTCCCCAGAACGCTTGAAAATAAGTTGCTACAAAAGATAGCGCAAAAAGAGCGATAAGGTTGCTTTTTGTCGCTATGTACCGGTCTTCGTGAGCCGGTCTTAGTCGGGTAAGTGTTGGGTAAGAGCTCTGCGAGACGAAAGAGCGAGACTACAGAGCGAGCCTCGTACCTCTCACATTCTACCTCTTACCACATCAAATCATCCGGAATCTGATAATCCTTATACGGATCATCTTCATCAACCTTTTCGCCGCTGCCATCATTCAAGACAACAACAAAGGCGGCATCTCTTTCGGCGATTTTTTCGGCAACTGGTCGTGCGACCACAGCATAGGAGTCACCTTTTCGAACGAGCGCCAAGCGGCCCTTCGCAAGAGCGTCCACCGTTTGATCGTCGACATAGATCTTTTGAATCTTCGCGCCATCAGCAAACTGATAGCCGGTCTCTCCATCGACTCGTAAGGTGTTAACGTTCACGAGCTGGCGGATTTGCGCTTGAATTTCACGTTCGCGCAATTCCGCTTTTTTCTTCTCATTCAGCGCTCGATCGCGCTCGGCCTTTTCAAGCCTCTCGCGTTCAAGCCTTGCCTTCTTCTGCGCGTCTTCTTCAGCAAGACCTGAGCGTCCTACTTGCTTGTTCTTCTTTCGCTTTTCTTGCTTTATGGCCTTGGCCTTTTTATTGTCGACAAGGCCCGCGCCCAACAACTGCTCTTGCAGCGACTTAGCCATAGCTACTCTCCATCATTTACTCATTTTTCTCAAATTTAGTGTTCATGTTCTTGGGCATGTTCTTGGGCATGACCATTATTTTCATGCGCGCCACGATTGTCTCGGTTTCTGACAACAGAAGCATCGGATGCCGCCATCGCTCCATCGAGCAAATCCAAATTGTACTCCATCATTTGGATGGAGCTGCGAGCTTTATCCCCCGACAACGCTCCAGAAATCAGCGTACCAGAAATCACAACTGAGGTTTCATTCTCCAGCTGCTCTATCAGCTTGTTATTCGCTATATTCTCATTAAAAACGGCAGTAACGCCCAAAGAGCGAACCTTTCTTACCACTTCCGCTACTCTGCGTGCGGAAGTATCCGATCTAGTGCTCATGCCACTCAAATTTTAGACAGAGAACCCATAATCCTTTGCCAGATACGCAAACGAATTATGCGGGATAACAATGTTTTTTCTCGCATCTTCTAGACCAGAGAACAGCGCCATTGCGCGAGCATCAAGCTGTTTAATCTGGTCTATGTACGTGACTTTTCGATCTTCAAAATAGGCTGACGAATCAGGTCTCAGCCTCACCAACTCTGAGGAAATATTCTCTAAGTAGTAAATTGCCTGTCTCAGGCTTGTCCATGCGTGACGGTCTGCCACGCCATCAACCGCAGAGTGTGCATCATGGTCTTGATGCGAGCGACCATGTTCGTCTGTCTGTAGCATAATTACATCGATGCCTTTTGATGCAACGAGCGTGGTTCCAGAATAACCCGATGCATCAATAATTCGATTCATCCACCCCTCAAGTCCAAGCCCGTTCACAACGAAAAGCTCAGCATTTGAGAGTAACGCCATATCTTGAGGTGTCGCTTTGTAAACATGGGCATCTTCATCCTTCTCAACAAGGCTGGTTACATCCACTTTGTCGCCGCCGGGTTCTTTGACCCTGTCGCCCAAAATACTAAAAGACGCAACCACCCCCAATAGCTTGATCACGTTGATTTGCCACCGCATCGGCACTAAACAAAAAACAAGCGAGCGCAGTGATTCTCACGAGAAGAACAGGCATAACGAGAACAATTCCTCATTTGATACAGCGAAATGTTTAAAAACGTAACGAAATGTACAGGCACGCACGGCAAAGTGTAACAGGGTCTATACTTGTCGTAAGGCTTTTTTTCGCCACGTTACCACTGTCGTTAAAAGTTTTACTTTGGCTCGATAACGAGTGTTGAGCCCAATTATAAATGTCGCATAGGGAGAATCGGCTATGAATTTTGAAGCAGCGAAAGCTTATTTACTTAGCAAACCTGAAGCGCGAGAAGATTATCCATTCGGACCACCAGTACTTGTACCAAAAATCAAAGGGAGCATGTTTGCGACCCTTACAAAACAAGACGGTGTGCCACACATGAATTTGAAGTGTGACCCCTGCTTCGCAGAAGAGTTGAGAGAGATGTACGACTCGATTGTGCCAGGCCATCACATGAACAAAACACACTGGAACACAATCGTCTTAGATGGGAGCGTTCCGGATGAAGAGCTAGAACGAATGATCGACCATAGCTATTCGCTTGTCGTTAAAAAACTGAAAAAGTCACAGCGTAGTTTGCTAGAGCAAGCATATGACCATGACGAGCTGTACAAGGAGTTGGAGTTACAATTCGTTGCCTAGCGATTCATCTTATCTCGATACTTTACCGCAGTTTCGAGAATAGATTAGGCTCTGATCGATCGTTCTGACCCTGAGGGTTACTGTACTGGATGACCAAGCACCATCGTCCAGTACACCTCATAGTCAGCGTTATCGGCGATATAAACCGCTACCGCACCCTCTTCATAATGACCATTCATGATTGCTGAGCAGTGACTTGGACTATCGAGCCATCCTTGCATCACACTATCGACAGAGTAAAACCCAGCAGCAATATTCTCACCGACCATGTTCCAGGAATAACCCGCTTGCGTTGCGCGGCTGCCGACTCGCAAGCCGTTCGAACCAGTATGACTAAAAAAATTGTTATCGCCCATATCCGTAGAATGCGTTAAACCTGCGGCCTCTAATTGGCAATTCCACGTCACAGGGCCTACCGCCTCATAAAACACTGCGCCACAACTACGCGACTGGGCACGCGCCGCATTCAGAGCGACTAATAACTCATCATCAAGTTGGCTAGTGAGGCAAACCTCATCCATTAACTGAGCAGCAACTGCTTGCCCCTGACCCTGAGAGGTAGCACCCGTTTCAGAAAGACTGTTCACTTCGCTAGTCGAATCATATGCACCAGAAGAGCAAGCGCTTAGAACAAGCGCACAAGTACTCGCGCTCACTAGACGATAAAAATTCTGAATTGTCGACATGCTGCATCCGATTCTCTGATTTCAATGCACTTCAGTACAGCAGTCGCTTTGCGTTCCTTCCGTTGTCGAGAGGTATGGTTTTGTACTCTTGTATGAGCGTTATGAATGATCCGGTTTCAGAATGTAAAATGCTGTAAACCCCAAAGCAGACAAGGGCTACAGAGCCGTTTAACGTAACACTCGTTAACCGAAAATTGGGCGTCAGGGTTTGTGAGCGAAGACACACTTAGCAACATTGCTTGAACTCAAATCGGACAAGCACACGAAACGCGATCATCTGCTGGAGTTTTGTACGCTTTTTGACTCACGTAAATTGATCTGCATTGGAGATACTCTCGTTCCCATAAGTGCCGCAAGGGATCGAGGCTCATAAAAACAAAAGGATTCACGAAACAAAAACGATAATCATAACAGATGATACTAATGAAACGTTCTCTTAAAACCTTGGCCGGCCTGATCGGCGGTGCCGTACTTTCTGCAAGTGCAGTCGCATACGACAACATCTACATTTTCGGTGACAGTCTTTCTGACACTGGTAATGCTCAAGCATTTACCAACGGAGCTGTTCCAGCACGTTTCTCTAACGGTCCGGTAGCGGTCGACATTATTGCCGGCGCTTACGGTTTGCAAGCTACGCCTTCAGTGTTTTTGGCGGGCGCAGGAGAGCTAGGTAACAACTATGCAGTTGGCGGCGCCGTTGCTTTGGATGCAGACGGTGATGACACAAACGTCACTGACACCAACCTCTCTTCTCAAGTAAATGCATACCTTGCTTACAACCAGTTCCAGGCGAGTTCTACTGCACTTTATGCGGTCATCATCGGTGGCAATGATTTGTTCGCAGCACAAGCCATTCGTGCAGGTTCTGTCGCAGAAGAGAACGGCGCTGTTCGCCAAGACATTCGTAAAGCCGCAGAAGCGCGAGTAACCGCCGCTGTCGATTCAGTTGAAGCGCAATTGATGAAGCTAGTTGGGTTTGGCGCTCGCAACCTGCTTGTTGGCACTGCACCTGATGTAGCACAAGTTCCTACCTCACTCGATTCAGCGGCTGGCCTCCAGGCGATCGCGGATGACAAACAAGAAGCGAAACGTGCAAGCAAATTTTTGAAGTACACATCCAAGCTAACAGCACAATATAACGAAGAGCTCGCTGCAGCAGTTGAGCGTGTTGAATCGGCTGCAGGTATTGATATCACTATTTGGGATTTGGAAGCATTCCTTTCTAACCAGATTGAAGATGCTGAAATGCTCGGCTTTGACAATACAACGGATGGTTGTATTGAAGACTTTTCAAATCTTCCTGCATGTGATGGTTTTGTCTTCTTTGACGGCGTGCACCCGACGACTGCCGTTCATACAGCAGCCGGCCTAGAAGTTCTTCAACTTCTTCAGTAAGCCTGTCTGTAGTGAAAAACCCAAGACATTGTCTTGGGTTTTTTCTATTTGAAAGGCGCTAGCTGCCTCCCTTTCGCTGACCAATAACCGACAGTGCCGCCACCCGATACGCTTCAGCCAACGTTGGGTAGTTAAAGATGTTCTCAACAAAGATATCAACAGGACTATCGCTTAAAATCGCCATTTGCCCAATGTGTACTAATTCTGTTGCACCTTCTCCGACAATCTGAACGCCGAGTATTTTTTCACCTTTCGCATCGCAAATGATTTTTAATAAACCATCTCGTATACCACTAATTTGACCCCGAGAAATCTCATCAAAGCGCGCGCTTCCAACAATAATCTCGCCCTGCTCTCTCGCACTCTGCTCTGTCATGCCAACTCCCGACAACTCTGGTATCGAATAGATCCCTGAAGGGATCAATGACGACATCGCACCGACTTCAATACCGAGCGCATTACAACTCGCTCTGCGCCCTTG
Source organism: Oleiphilus sp. HI0079 (assembly GCF_001635105.1). Lineage (NCBI taxonomy): Bacteria > Pseudomonadati > Pseudomonadota > Gammaproteobacteria > Oceanospirillales > Oleiphilaceae > Oleiphilus > Oleiphilus sp. HI0079. Next base: position 16,244 of record NZ_LWFT01000079.1, on the reverse strand, counting down.
CTCCATCGATGCAGATGCGAGCGAAGGCGGGCCAATAACATCGCCAGCCGCGAAGATATTCTCAATGCTCGTACGCAAATATTCATCAACCCGAATATGACCATGTTCACTGAGAACCAAATCCAAGGCGTCTAAACCGAGCTCTGCAATGTTCGCTTCACGTCCAGCCGCCACCAATAACTTCGAACTCGAATACTCTGAACCGTCATTACACCGCGTAATCACCTGCGAAACCCCATCCCATTCGACCTGTTCAACGGTGCGATTCCCAATCCATGTACCGCCCATTGCTTCAAAGGTTCCCAGAAACCGTTCAACCAAGTCTTCGTCCATAAAACCCAAAGGTCTCGGGTAACGATCGATCATCGTCACGTTTACTCCAAGAGCCTGAAAAATCGAGGCATATTCACTCGCAATAACGCCACCTCCGAGCACCGTTAAACTTGGCGGCAAATACATCATGGTTAAGATGGAGTCGCTATCAAAAATATTCTCATGATCGACCGGTATGCCCTCGGGATGACGGGGTACTGAACCGCTGGCAATCACAAAGTTCGTCGCAGAAAAATTTTCCAAATGCCCGTCTACAGATTCGATCATAAGCGTATTGCGGGTCGAGAAATGCGCTCGGCCATGGATGCGTGTGATATCGTTTCGTTCAATTTGTTGCACCATGAAGCGGTCATGCGCGTCAATTACGCTCCCTAAACGGTCAATCAGGGTCGCCATCTCTGTATCTTCGGCTAACTCGAAATCACAAAGAACTGCGTTTTCCCGCATACTTTTAACGCGTAACGCATTCTCGCGAAGCGTCTTGCTAGGGATAGTTCCTCGGTGAACACAAGCTCCGCCGAGATATCGATCTTGCTCGATCAAAGCGACCGTTTTCCCGGCCTTCGCAGCTTGCACGGCTGCTTTTTGTCCCGCAGGGCCACTACCTATGACGATCACATCGAACTCATTCATAACTTGTGCGCCCTCACTGCCGCTACAATCTGATCACGCCGCTCTGTCAGTTCGTGAAGCTGGTCCTGATACAGATTCAAGTGCTGAAAAACCTCTGCTTTGAGTACCGGCTCAAGGTCGGCACCATCAAGGCTCGCGCTCGCCAATTTTGCGCCGGCATTAACCACCGCCGCTTGCTGACGGTACTGATCACACGCGGAATAGTTATTGGAATAAAATGAGGTAAGACACACAACCTTGGGCATCTCCCAAGCTTGGTTAATTTCTTGTCCAAACAGCGGATGCATCACATCCTCTAACTCGCGCACCTTATCTGCATCCAGTTTGATGCCGTTCATGACGGCCATATCCGAGAACATCTGCAAAAACGCAGCGCGACCAATACCGTGTAGCAAACCACATAAAAATGCAGACTCAACATTCTCCTGCGATGCGCGCGCTATTTCTTTCGACCAGAGAGCCGAGCAGAAACCATGCTGAGAAATATCTGACAAACGATTTTCATATCCCGGCGCATTGAATAGCTTTGCGTTGAGCGCGACACCAAGAGAGATCTCACAAATCAAATTCATGCCCAGTCGCGCAATGGCCTGCTGCAGCGAAACCATAGATGCTTTGGGCGTGTAGAGTGCAGAATTGGCCACGCGCATCACGTGGCCAGCTAGATTGGGGTCGCTTTGAATAAGATCCGCTAGGCCAGCGGCATCCGACTCGGGAGAATTGGCAAGTCGCATCACTTCTGTGGCAATCGCAGGAAACAGAGGCACATCAATGTCCCCCTTGCTCAAGCGCACAACCACTTGCTTGCCAAGCTCTCTCAGGTCTGCAGATAGCTCAAAAACGAGTTCTGTTTTTTGGTCTTCAGTAATCAAAAAGGGCCGCTCCTGTACATAAACTCACCAGAGTTTAATCCAAGATTGCGACCCTGAAGTTAACGCCCTAAGATTTTCGCCAAACGCGCTCGCGATAACACCCCTTTTAGCTTTCCTTCTTCACTCACTACCGGCAAAGGATGCTCCGTATCTAGCGTGTCCGGAATCACCTCTTCAAGCAGCGACTCAGGCGAGATCTCGCAGCTTTGCTCGAAGTACTCCTCCGTTAAAGGATCACTTTCCTTCGCTTCGTTATCAACCGCCTGCTCTAGCGTTTCCTGAAGCACTGCGCCCTCGTAGCCATCAGAAGAAACAACATAGGCGTAGTCATTTGAAGAAGCCCGCATTTGTTGCAAGGCATCGCCAATGGTTGTCGCTGTAATGCGGTTCACTGGCGGTTTCATAACGTTCTCAACGGTCAAGGCGCGCGCCCGATTCACATCACGTACAAAGGCCTCAACGTAATCATCAATCGGTTCGAGCAGAATTTGGCTTGGCTCGCCAACCTGAACTAGCTCGCCATCTTTGAGAATGGCAATACGATCACCGACACGCAGCGCCTCATCAAGGTCGTGTGTAATAAACACGATGGTCTTATGCAATTTTTCCTGAAGGTGGATCAGTTGATCCTGCATTTCACTGCGTATTAAAGGGTCCAACGCCGAAAATGCCTCGTCCATTAGCAGCACATCGGGATCGGTGCACAACGCGCGCGCCAAACCAACACGTTGCTGTTGCCCGCCAGACAACTGAGACGGGTATAACGCTTCATACCCCTCTAGACCCACATCGGCTAACCACGTTTTTGCTTTCTCAAGTCGCTCCGCTTTCGCAACGCCTTGCGTTTTCAAACCAAAGGCAACATTGTCGATAACAGATTGATGGGGCAACAAACCAAAATGTTGAAAGACCATCGACATACGTTGACGTCGAAAATCTTGCATTTGGTTCTTGTCGTACTGCATGACGTCATCGCCACCGAACAAAATTTGCCCTGCTGTCGGCTCGATCAAACGATTAAAGTGTCGAATGAGCGTAGATTTACCAGAGCCTGAAAGCCCCATAATCACGAAAATCTCGCCACGCTTGATGTCAAGATTGATATCCTTGAGCCCAAGCGTATGCCCCGTCTTTTCGAGAATCTCAGTTTTGCTCAAGCCCTTGTAAACCAGATCCATGTGTTTAGAGGCATCCTCTCCGAATAGCTTATAGAGGGATTTAATCTCGATAAAAGTGTTGTCGTCTTTGGGCTCAATTTGGGCGTCCGTCATTGCTTACCTCCCAAATGCGCTTGTGAGCGTTTTGCATAAGCTTGCGATACGCGATCAAAAATAATCGCCAACACGACAATCGCAACACCGTTAAACAAACCAAGTGCAAAAAACTGATTATTGATAGACCGCAATACTTGCTGTCCAAGCCCGGCAACACCAATCATCGAAGCAATCACCACCATCGCCAGCGCCATCATTATGGTCTGGTTTACTCCCGCCATAATATTTGGCATTGCGAGAGGTAACTGCACTTGGAAGAGTTTTTGCGTTGGCGTCGTACCAAAGGCGTCTGCGGCCTCTAGTACTTCTTTATCGACTAATCGAATACCGAGATTGGTTAAGCGAATCACCGGCGGAATGGCGTAAATAATCACGGCGATCATGCCTGGGATCTTTCCGATGCCCAAAAGCATAACGACAGGAATAAGATAAACGAAAGCAGGCATGGTCTGCATGACATCCAGAATCGGCGTAAAAACAGACTGCACACGGTCAGATCTGGCCATCAAAATTCCGATAGGAATACCAATTAAAATGGAAAGCAGCGTGCTCACGGTGATGATACTTAAGGTACTCATCGTGTCTTCCCACATGCCAAATAAACCAATACCGAATAAAGCAAAAGCTACAGAAATCGTCAGTTTCCATGAGCGCGCGGCCATGTGACAGATACCGGCAATAACAAAAATAACCAGCCACCAAGGGGCGGCCAAAAGCAACTTCTCAAACCAAATAAGAAACTGCAGCAAGGGCTCAAAAAAAGCCTCAATGTTTTCGCCATATTCACGCGAAAAGCTTCGATAAGCCGTATCCAATGACTTACGTATCTCTACGAGGGTCTCACGACTGAGTTTAGGAAATTCCGTTAAAAAAGACATAGTGAGCTCTTTAACAAAAGGAGTGAACAAAAAAGCCGCTCGANTGAGCGGCTTCAAATATTTATTTAGAGATCAACGCCCCTTTCACTTTTTCAGCCACCTCAGGCGCCACCCAAGCCGTCCACGTCGCAGTATCGCTCATCAGGAAATGCTCGGCCGCTGTTGCGCCGTCAGCTTGATTATCTTCCATCCAAGCCAATAGCTTGTTCATTTTCGCATTGGTAAACGAACGTTTTGCAACGTAGTCAAACGCCTCAGGCGCGCGCTCTGCGAACGCTGCTGTTGTCACAGACTGAACAGCAGATGGTGGCCACATAGTGGGCTTTGGATCTGCACACTCTGCCTGAGAGATACAGTTGTTGTAATGCTCAGCATCAACGCCTGAGCCGAAATCTACTTTCACCATTTCATACTTGCCCAATACAGCCGTTGGCGCCCAGTAGTAACCGAACCACGCTTCCTCACGCTCATACGCTTTCGCAATAGCACCTGCTAGAGCAGCACCTGAACCCGGATCAACCAATTTAAAGCCAGCATCTTCAAGCTTCAGTGCGTTGAAAAGATTGGACACCGTGATTGCACAGTTCCAGCCTGCTGGGCAGCCCATTATTGCTGAAGCATCCGGGTCTTCTGGGTGCTTGAACATGTCAGCGTTAGCAACAACACCTTCAATTGTTGCGAGGCTTGGCTCTTTATCTACTAGGTACTGAGGAACCCAAAGACCTTCTTCACCGCCATCAGACAATGAGTTGCCTGCGTACTTCAAACGGCCCTCTGCAACGCCTTTGTCCAAGGGCTCGCGCAATCCGTTACTCCATAGCTCTGGCGCTAGATCAGGTTCACCTTTCTCAATCATCGATGTACCAGTAGGCATTGTGTCACCAGCAATGAGCTGAGTTTCACAGCCATAGCCATTCTTCAGAATGTAGTTATCAACATGCGCCATTAACGCAGCGGAGTTCCAGTTCATTTCAGCTATGGTCACCGACCCACAGCCACTTGCTGCAGGGGCCTCTGCCTCTGCTGATGCTGTTTTTTCAGTGGAATCACCACAAGCGGTAAGTAAAGCGAACGCTGACAATGCAGCAACCAATGGTTTTTTCATGGGAGGCTTCCTTTATTTTATGTTAGTTTTTTGTGAGTTCTTCGGCTTGCTTGTTCGTTATTTTAATGATGCTTTGAGTACTAAGCATTTTTAGTGTTCTTACCGTATCACAGGCAGCAATTGATTCCAAAAGCTATACTCTTCCAAGCACCTGATAAAAAACATAATTTTAAGTCGAGTTAGTACGATAATGAGCCAGCCGCTAATAAAATCAATGCAACCAAGCGTGGCGCTGATGGTCGCCGTAAGCTTTTTACTGTTTGCAATGAGTGTCTGTGCAACTCCAAAAAATACGCCCAAACACGAAAAGTTGATCATCTCTGAGTCGAACCAAGTTTTTCAGGTGAATCAGGTTCTATACGTATACGAGGACGAAAGCACTGAGCTAGGTGTTAATGACCTTGTCGACATGCCTGCTCAGCAATGGATGCGGGTCACACGTTCCATGCCCGGCTACGGTTTCAGTTCGCGACCACTCTGGTTTTCAATCACGGTTGAAAACACGCTCCCCAAAGAGCAATCCTTCTATCTCGAAATCGATTACGCCGCATTGGATCACATCGAGTTTTACAGCATCACAGAAGATGGTCGGCGCTCGTCCTATATTGCCGGAGATCGATATCCCTATTATGAGCGACCAATCCACTATCCGAGTTTTTTATTCCCCTTCTCAATCGAGGCGAAGAAAACGTCTCGCCTACTATTTAAAATAGAGAGCGAAGGACCAATGGTCGTGCCAACGCGCGTTTGGTTCGAACATACCTTTCGTCAAGCAAAGCAAAGTAACTTTCTTGCTTATGGCGCATTTGTTGGCGCCATGCTGGTTATGTCTTTGTATAACTTTGGTTTGTTCGCGGCTCTACGAGAGAAAAGCTATTTGTTTTACTCACTTTTCTCACTTTGCTATGTCGGCTTAAGCCTCTCTATAGAGGGCGTTGCTTATCAAGTCTTATGGCAAGACTACCCGGCGCTTCAACGACGCTCTATTTTAACCTTCGGCGCATTGACCAGCCTATTTCTGATCTTGTTCACACGCTACTTCCTAGGCATCAAACAAGACAGTCGCATCAGAACGGTGCTTCAACTTTTTACTATTGTCGCTTTGCTAAACCTCATTGGCACCTTCACCTTGCCCTACACTGCCTCCGCCATACTGCAGGCAGGTGTCATGCTTTGCGTGATCATTGCCAGTGTCGCAATTTCGGCTTTACTCTGGCGGCGATCGCAACAGCTTGCGCGTTTGTTTCTTATTTCATGGCTTTTGTTCTTTATCAGCGTCGCAACCAATCTATTAACCGCGATCGGCATCGCGCCATACAGTGCGTTCAATGAATACGGCTCTATGGTAGGCGCTGTGGTCGGCTTAGTGCTGCTATCCCTCGCTTTGGGTAATCGCATCAATACTGCGAAGCGAGACAAAGATCTCGCAAAGCAAGAAGCCGTGCGCAACCTCCGTCGGTTTGAAGCACTCTACGAGCATTCACTAGAAGGGATCTTTCTGCTTGATGAAGATTGGTTGATCATCGAGGCCAACCCTCGATTCCGACAGCTTATTCCCGGCGATCCAATTGGGCAATTTCTTCCTTTAACGGCGCTGCTTTCCTCTTCATCGAAAGCGAAAGAGCTTCAACAGCGGATGGCTGAGGAGCATGAGGTGCGAAACATTGAAGCACTATTCAAAGCCAGCGGAAAAGAGCCTGAGACTTGGCTAGCACTCTCGCTGAAACAAAAAGTTGATCCGAAAACAGGGACGACCCTTTACGAAGGCAGCGTTGCCGACATAAATGCGGTCAAAGCCTTTGAGCGCAAGCTCACCAACCTTGCTCTTCAAGACCCTCTTACCGGCTTATTGAATCGTCGAACACTAGAGAGCCAGATGAAAGAGCAACTGAGTATCGCGCGCGACGGTACGCTTAGCGGCGTCATTTTACTAGATGTGGATCAATTTAGAGTCGTGAACAAGCTATATGGCCACACTGTGGGTGACAACTTGCTTAGGCGTGTTGCCGACATTTTCCAACGCTGCATATCTCAACACGCGAGCAAGCACTGTTCAGCTCGAATCGCAGGCGACGAGTTCTGCAGCTTCGTTCAGTCATTGGACCCCGATCAACTTGAAGCGCTCGCGGAGGAACTCAGAAAGCGCATTGACGAGTTCATGCTGGTACATGAAGACAAAGACATTCATGTCGAAGGCTGTGTCGGTTTAGTAATCATAGAAGGCCAAAAAACAGACATCAACAGTCTCATTGCGACGGCACAGCACGCCTGCAAACAAGCCAAGCAACAAGGGCGCAACCGGGTAAACGTGGTTTACGACAAAGAAGACAGCCTCAAGAAAAGCCGGGAACAGGCAACTTGGATTGAGCGCATTCGATTTGCCGTCAATAACAAGAAATTTGCCCTGCAAATCCAAGAAATTCGACCGATACGCCAACACGCTAAACAGAATGATGCACTACCGGCACACTTTGAAGTGCTCCTGCGCATGGCGCTCGATGACAACGATCGAGTGTCACCTACAGAATTCTTGCCCGCCGCAGAGCGCTATGGACTGATGCCTCTTATTGATCGCTATGTGTTCGAGACCTTCTTTGAATGGATGCACGCACATCCCGAAAAGACGGCCGCGTTTGATTGTGCGAGCATCAATGTCAGCATGCAAAGTATTGCAGACTCTAGCTTTCGAGATTGGCTCGTAAAGCAGTTCAGAGAGAAAAACGTAAGCGGCAAACAGATCTGCCTTGAATTTACAGAATCGGTTGCGATGAGCAGCCTTAGTGATACACATGCCTTTATACAAACATTTAAAGAGTTGGGCTGCCGCTTCGCCCTCGATGATTTTGGAACAGGGTTTTCATCCTATGCACAGCTAAAAGATCTTGGCGTCGACTACGTTAAAATAGACGGCGTGTTCGTTCGCAATATCGTCAGCAATTCCGTTGACCATACCTTGGTAAAATCCATCGCCGAGGTTGCTCAGGCCATGCAGCTGGAGACCATTGCCGAATACGTCGAAAATCAACGCATCGTGGATACGCTTAAAGAAATCGGCATTGACCATATTCAAGGTTACTTCGTGCATAAACCGGAACCGTTATAAACGTTCCATAAACATCCTTTATAGAAGCAAGGATTAAGTCGACGAGAGCAAAGTAGTCCTCGAAATCGTCAAAAGCAACGCAAAAAAAGGCTTGATGTTCAAGCCCTTACTCGCTCATTAATACTTCAATCGGCTAACGATCTATAAAGCCTAAATGCTATTTCGTATGCGCCTCTAGAAAACCAGTAAACAAAGTCCAGCTCTGCGTGTCAGCCACCTCGTCGTAACGATCTGACCCAAAAACGGTAAACGCATGAGGTGCGCCACCATAAGTCACCATCTCGTGCGCGACGCCTGCACCCTCAAGCTCGTCCGCAAGCCCAGCAAAGTCAGCCATGGTAATCATTGAGTCGGCCGTTCCGTGCATGACTAATACTTTACCCTGCGTGGCCTTGTAGTCTTGCCCTTCGGGTGTACTTAAGCCGCCATGGAACGAGGCAAAACCATTCACCTTTGCTCCAGAGCGAGCGAGTTCCAGAACCGCTGCTCCGCCAAAGCAATAGCCCATCGCTACGGCGTTGTCGACATTACCACCCAGCTCTTTTGCCTTCATCATGCCGGCCTGCATAATCGATCGCATTTTTTCCCGATCTTTATACAACGCGCCGGTATGCTGCTTTTTATCAACGACTTCTGTAGGCCTAACACCTTTGCCAAATAGGTCTGTAGCAAACACCGCGTAGCCGAGCTCGTGCAGCATCTCGCTTCGCTTGATTTCGTAATCAGTAAGCCCATCCCAATCATGGATTAAGTAAACGAGCGGTGCAGAGTCATCTTTTCCAGGCACATAATAGCCTTCGTAGATTTCGCCAACGGCTTCAAAATCGACATTCTTACCACTGTGTTTCATGCCATGACCGTCCGCGTGCGCAATCGCGCTTAGAGACAAACTCATTACTAAAACAGAAACGAGACGCGCCCCAAATGCGAGAATCTTAGTGTTCACGGTAACCATTTTAACTCTCCTGAATCGAATTTTTTGTGTATTGAACTCGTGTAATTCGAGCGAAAATCTGCCGCCCAAGAGGACAATTACGTCCCGCTAGCGCCTTTGGATTGGCCGTATAGCAAGCGAACCACCAATATAAATGAATTCCACTAAATTACGCACATTTCGTTAAATATCGTGACATTTCTGTGATCCGCATTATTCCAGCCCTGCGTAATCTTCCCCGAGCGCTCTGAAACACATTGTAAAACCGCGATCGACAAACGTCGGTTCCCAAATTATGGCCCTGCACCTTTTACAGAGGTGCTAAACGAAATTACAAAAGGAAACGAATCATGAGCCTTCTATCCGCTAAAGCAAAACTTAAACGTTGGGCACCTGCCCTCGTACTTGGTGCTATCCCGTTCATTACGGCATGCAGTGATAACGACAACCCTGCACCAGCACAGAATATCGTTGAACTTGTCCAATCAAACGACGATTTCGACACCCTTGAGCAGCTTGTTGTCGATAATGGCCTAGCAGGCACCCTCGCCTCTGACGGTCCATTCACCGTGTTCGCTCCAACAGACGAAGCATTTGCCGCCGTTTCAAGCGTGCTTTCTACTCTCACGCCGGCACAAGTGGTTGAAGTGCTTCAATACCATGTTCTGGCAGGTGAAGTTTTGGCAACAGCAGCAATCGACATTGCTGGCGGTTCTGGGGATAAAACCGTAGCAACGGTAAACGGTGCTGATAGCAAGATCGCGCTGTCGCTCACCGGTTCAGATTTATACGTCAACACGTCCAGAGTCACGTCTCCAAACATTCTCGCGACCAACGGTGTCGTTCATGTGATCGATAAAGTATTGATTCCACCGAGCCTCACTGAGGATCGTTCCAACGAATCAATTACCGTAGAAGCGATCGCGATTGCAAACCCAGATACGCAAACTCTTGAAGATGCCTACGTCGCAGTCGGCCTGACAGGTGCGCTCGCGTCAACCGGCCCTTTCACCGTATTTGCACCGAACAATTCAGCGTTTGCGGATCTTTTAGCTGCGCAAAATGCAACCGACTTAAACGATTTGGTCACGAAGCTTGGTGGAGCCGCTGCAGTGGCTGAGATCATTAAACAGCACGTAGTACCAGGAGCAGCGATCGATTCTTTAAGCGCTTATGCAGCGAACGGTGGACAAGTGGACACGCTACGAATGAACACGGCGCTTCCTGTGACGATCGAAGACGGTGTCTTAAAAGTGGCTGGTTCCTCAGTGATCGCGACCGACGTTTACGGTAGCAATGGTGTTATCCACATCATCGATACTGTGATTGCTTCGGGCACAATCGACACCACGCCATAAGGCTTCTCTCCGCTTAGTCGTAGAGCTAAGAATAAGTGTTGGGCCGGCTGTTTCAGCCGGCCTTTTTTATGCCCGCTCTATTTACACACAGAGAATACCCGCAGACCAACACCCGTAGACCATGCCCAACTTAGCAAGGGTTTACATTTTCGCGGTGAATTCAGCTGCGTTTTCGACTATAGTTCGCGCCAAATTTTTATTTGATACTTTTTGGTAGCGAGCATGAACAAAACCTACATCAGCGCACAGCAATTGCTGGAAGATTCCTTCAACTTAGCAATCCAAATCTACGAAAGCGGATTTCGTCCTGACTACATAGTTGGTGTTTGGCGCGGCGGCGCACCCGTAGGTATTGCGGTTCAAGAGATGTTTGATGTACTTGGTGTTCATTGTGACCACATCGCAATCCGAACATCTAGTTACACCGGTATTGGTGAGCGATCAAAGCAGGTAAAAGTGCATGGCCTAACCTACCTGATTAACCGAGTTGAAAGTGAACAGAATCTACTCATTGTTGACGACGTGCATGACAGCGGCCTAAGCATCCACCAGACGATTGTTGATCTCACAGAGCGCTGCAAGAAAAACACGCCAACCATCAAAGTGGCAACGCCGTACTACAAACCAAAAAACAACAAAACCCAGCGCGTACCAGATTACTTTTTATATGAAAGCGACGAATGGTTAGTCTTCCCGCACGAACTGGAAGGTTTAACTAAAGAAGAGCTTCTAGAAAGCCGCCCGGAACTCAACAGCATGATTCATAAACTCGAAGACTTGGGCGCATTTAAAGACCGCTAACTGGCTACCAATCCAAAGTACATGCGACAGCATGAATCATAAAAAAAGGGGTCGCAGCACTAGACATGCTCGCCCCTTTTTTATTGTCCTAAGCTGTTTTTAGAAAAGCCTTTAGCGTTTTTTATATAGCCCTTGGCGTCACTTAAAAAAGCCCTAGGCAGCCTTTTTCGCTTTTAAATCAAACTCGGTTTTGTATTCTTCTGCCTTCCACTTCTCGATCAAAGCGGTATCGTCCTGATCCCAGGGATGGAAATCGTCGCGGAAGAAATCCTTCATCTGTGGGGCCATGGAACGCATCAATCCGCCTTTCCCATACAGAAATTTCCAGAACCCTTTGATCTCTCGCCAGCTCGGACGACGTTTGGCCCACCAAAGCAACCTTACCGTATACTTCATAAAACGATATGAGAGCAGCACCATGGCAATGCGCATTGCTCGATGCAGGAACTTCCGGTTACCAACAACCTGCATGTACAGATCAAAGGCCACGCTTTTATGCTCTAACTCTTCTACCGCATGCCAAAGCATCAGCGGCTTGATAGATGGATCCATCCCGTCCATTCGCTCAGGCTTAGTCAAAAAATCATAGGCAAGTACTGCAGTCATGTGCTCAACGCACACGGTAAAACCAAGGCGCTCCTTATCTTTACGCCCCTTTATCGACCACTCCAAGTCTTTCTCAAAAACCTCTTCAAGCCGCACTGCGTCGTAGCCTTTGTCCCGAAGAGCTTCATTGAAACGCTTGTGTTGCAAGCTATGGTGCGCTTCCTGACCAATAAAGCCTTTAATTTGCTGCTTCAGCTCTTTGTCCTGAACTTGGTCACGGAACATGCGCACTGACTCAATGAACTCCCCCTCACCAGCAGGAAATGTCGCCGACATAGCGGCCATATAGGCACTCTTAAGGCAGTTGTTATCAAAGAAGTCTTTGGTCTGCATTTGTGCATACGGAAACTCCATGTGACGAGGCAGAACATCTATGGGCGTTTTGCTTGACGCATTAATTTGACTCATTTTTGTCGCTCCAATCAACGAACACTCATAACGAAAAGTCTTACACGCACCATATCAAAAATGAAACAGTGCTTTCTCTGTGTTCGCTATATTGCGTAATTGTGAGAACAACAAACAGGTGATAAGGTATCAAAAAGTGGTTATTTCAGCTCATACTCCAGATAGAAAATCTTTAGCGATCTGTCTAAGAGTAAAGCGAACAGCATAGAGAAAAAAATAGATAATAAGATCATGATTCGACCGCAGCCCGACCTCACCCTCGCCTCAGGCGACTACCTATCGGTAGTACGCGACTTTGCCTTAAGCAGAGGCATACAACCCTCTGAACTCTTAGAGGGCAGCGACTTGAGCGCTTCAGATTTTATTCATCCGCCCGAGCTCATCAGCAATTTCGCCGTCAACCACATTGGTGTAAACCTCTACTCGAAGCTCAAAAATCCGCTCGCCGAAGCCGTACATTATGGCTTGCAAGTTCGCTCATCCAGCCACGGTGCACTCGGCATGGCGATTCAGTCTTCACCCTGCCTAAGAGATGGTTTGGAAATACTCATCAAGTTCTACAATACGAGGCTCGCCGCTCAAACGCCGGTCGTGACTGTCTCAGAAAGAGAGGTCACCTTGTCGCTTGAAACCAATACTGACGGCCTTTTACACACAGACGAAGTCCAACGCTTTTTTGATCTTTCAACCATGGTGAGTATGGCCCAAAGCGTTTTCCTATCGCTTGGGTGCACGACTCTGAAGGAACAGGCAGTAATCGCCATCGATGCGCCAGAACCAGAGGAATTCCCACACCAAGCAGCGCCAATTTGCCGTTTTGTTTTCGATGCAGAAAGCGCCTTCATACGCTTTCCCACAGAGTGGTTAGACCTCCCCTTTCAAACAGCAAATGCAGATCTATGTGCGGCAGCGATTGCTTGCTGCGAAGCCGAGCTAAAGAAAATTAAACCCGCAGATTTGGTTGAAAATATTCGTACGGAGCTTGCGAAAGTGGAAGGGCCGATACCCAGTATCGACGACATGGCGAGTCGCAACTTTATGTCGACAGCCACATTGAAACGACGACTCAGCGAGCTGCAATACAGCTATCAGGATTTGAAGAACGAAGTCCGCTTAGCACGCGCCAAAACATTGTTAAAAGAGAATGCCGTTGGGATAGAGACGATTGCGATGGAGCTTGGTTTTAGCGATAACTCCAACTTCACCAAGTTCTTCAAACAACATGACGGACGAACACCCAAGCAATATCGCCAATTTTTAGAAAACCAGACAGCAAACGACTAGTACCATCGATCAAAGCCATCGATCAAAGCCATCGATCAGAACCATCGATCAGAGCCATCGATCAGAGCCATCTTTCAAAACTATCAATTGATACCGAAGTGAAAAAATTGACCCCGCTTAAAGCGGGGTCAAATTCCAGCGCTATCGAATATCGAAGCGCAAAGGTAAGGCTTTTATTTTCGATCGAAACGATCTGCATCCATCACCTTCACCCAGGCGTTAACAAAGTCACGTACGAATTTTTCCTGTGCATCATCTTGCGCATACACTTCGGTTAATGCACGCAGTTGTGAATTTGAACCAAACACCAGATCAACCCGTGTGCCCACCCACTTCAGTTCACCGCTGCTGCGATGCTTACCAATGAATACGTCATCCGAGCCTTCTTCTGGCTGCCACTCGATATCCATATCGGTCAAATTGACAAAGAAGTCATTCGACAGCACGCCCGGTTGCTCGGTAAACACACCCAAGTCATCGCCTTTGTAGTTCGCACCCATGACACGCAAACCGCCCACAAGCACCGTCATCTCGGCTGCCGTCAAGCCAAGAAGTTGGGCCTTGTCGACTAACAACTCCTCTGCGCTCACGCTGAAAGACTTGGCTTGATAGTTTCTAAAACCATCCGCTTGCGGTTTCAGTAGATCAAACGACTCTACTTCAGTTTGCGCTTGCGTTGCATCCACCCGCCCCGCTGTAAAGGGAACCTCAATAGAAGCACCCGCGTCCCGTGCAGCCTTCTCAATCGCCACACTGCCAGCAAGCACAATCATATCGGCAAGCGAAATCGCCTTATTACCGGCTTGGTCATTGAACTTGGAGCGGATATTTTCCAACACAGCTAAAACACGCGCTAGCTGCTCAGGCTCATTGACCTCCCAGTCTTTCTGAGGCGCTAGACGAATACGCGCACCATTGGCTCCTCCGCGATAGTCAGAACCGCGATACGTCGAAGCGGAGGACCAAGCGGTGTACACCAGCTCAGCGACACTCAGATCTGACGCGCCAATACTGGCCTTTAACTGGGTAATATCGGCGCCATCAACGAGTGCATAGTCACGCTCAGGCAAAGGGTCTTGCCAAAGCAGCTCCTCTTGCGGTACTTCCGGCCCAAGGTAACGAGATTTAGGGCCCATATCGCGGTGCGTCAACTTAAACCAAGCTCTGGAGAAAGCATCCGCAAACGCATCTGGGTCTTTGTGGAAGCGCTCTGATATCGCACGGTAGGCTGGATCCATCTTCATCGACATATCTGCTGTCGTCATCATCAGACCCACGTGCTTTGAAGGGTCTTCAACGTCAGGCGCTTTGTCTTTGTCGGCGATGGATTTGGCGGCCCATTGATATGCACCAGCAGGGCTTTTCTCTAATTCCCATTCGTAGCCGAAGAGAACATCAAAATAGCCGCTGTCCCATTGCGTCGGATTTGGTGTCCAAGGCCCCTCGATCCCACTCGTGATCGTGTCGCGCCCTTTGCCCTTGCCATGGGCACATTTCCATCCAAAGCCTTGCTCTTCGATTGGCGCCGCTTCTGGTTCAGGACCGACCAAGGCGGCATCGCCCGCGCCGTGTGCTTTACCAAAGGTGTGGCCACCTGCGGTTAACGCGACCGTCTCCTCGTCATTCATCCCCATACGCGCAAATGTGTCGCGAACATCAATCCCTGACGCAATTGGATCGGGATTTCCATCGGGGCCTTCGGGATTAACGTAAATCAAACCCATTTGAACAGCCGCAAGCGGGTCTTCCAGATCTCGCTCTCCGCTGTAGCGTTTGTTACCCAACCATTCGTTTTCTGCACCCCAGTAAATATCTTCTTCGGGGCTATAAATGTCTTCACGGCCACCACCAAAGCCAAACGTTTTAAAACCCATGCTTTCGAGCGCGACATTACCGGCCAGAATAAACAAGTCGGCCCAAGAGAGGCTGTTACCGTACATCTTCTTCACTGGCCACAATAAACGCCGAGCCTTATCGAGATTGCCGTTATCAGGCCAGCTGTTTAGAGGTGCGAACCGCTGATTACCGTTATTTGCACCACCGCGCCCATCCGCAGAACGATACGTTCCTGCTGCGTGCCAAGCCATACGAATCATGAACGGACCATAGTGACCGTAATCTGCGGGCCAACACTCTTTCGAATCCGTCATCACTTCCGTGAGATCTTGTTTCACTTCAGCCAAGTTGAGTTGCTCGAACGCTTTAGCATAATCAAATCCCTCATCCATTGGATTGGTTTTTTGATCATGCTGATGAAGGATCGACAAGTTCAATTGGTTCGGCCACCAACTTTTATTATCAGAACCACGCCCGCCTGAACGGGTTTGGCTTCCGTGCATCACTGGACAGCCTGTCGTTTTTGTAGAATCGCTCATAGTTACCCCTTAAAGATTGTGAAGAGTACGTCGCAAACCTCTCGTTAAATGCGTACTGAACAAGACAAAAATATCGCGTTTCACCTTAGTTCATATGTTCAGCCTACGCTCACCTCCTTTAACCGTAAAATAGAATAAAAAGATTACTAAATTAGATTTTTTAGAATATTAAACATCAAACTCCCACCCCCCTCTTTTTAGCCCCTCACCTTAGCCTTCGGTATTAGCGCTTGGTATTAGCCCTTGGGATTAGCGCTTGGGATTAGCGCTTGGGATTAGC
>NZ_LWFT01000078.1:0-661 GCF_001635105.1 Oleiphilus sp. HI0079 | reverse complement strand
CCTGCATATGAAACGTAAGATATTGCTCGGCAAGTTGCACCTGCGACTGAAGCGCATCATCGATCTCGTTGGTAGATACACTGGGTTGCTGTTCATTACTCATAGTCACATCTCAAACGGGTTTGTTATGCAGCTGCCGTATCGTCGTCAGCAACCGTTTTCTTGTAGTCGTCACGACTGACGCCAGACAGCTTCACCAAGCCTCCAATATCCAAGATCAATGACACGGTGCCGTCACCAAGAATTGTCGCACCGGAGATCCCATCCACAGAACGGTAGTTTTCTTGCAGACTCTTGATCACCACTTGCTGCTGAGCAAGAAGATCATCGACCAAGATGGCGACCTTCATATTGTCGCCCTCAACTACCACAAGGAGGCCATCCTCTAGCTTTTCGGAATCGGGTTTGATGTTAAAAATATCCCAGAGTCTAACAATAGGCACATACTCATCACGCAAGCGAAGTACCTCGCAGCCAGATGAAACCCGATGGATCATCTGATCGTAGGTTTGAATCGATTCAACAATCGAAACCAGCGGGAAGATAAAGACATCGCTCCCTACTCGAATGAGTTGCCCATCAAGAATCGCTAATGTTAGTGGCAAGCGAATGGTAAACGTACTGCCCTCACCCGCTGTTGATTCGACCTCAACGGAACCAT
>NZ_LWFT01000077.1:0-768 GCF_001635105.1 Oleiphilus sp. HI0079 | reverse complement strand
ACTCGTTAAAGGGCCAGTGCGCTACCATGCGCTTGTGCATCCCTCAGATATGGAGCGCCTTGGCATTGAAGACTGCGGCTTAATCGAGGTCGAGACCCGGGTCGGGAAAGAGCGGGTCGCAGTCAAGGCTTCTGATGAAGTTATGCAGGGGGTTGTTAGTATTCCTCACGGCTGGGGTCATAACCGCTCCGGTACTCGCTTGAATATCGCAGAGCAGCACGCCGGTGTGAGTGTGAATGATCTGGTGGACGATAAAGTGTATGACCCTGTGACCGGCAATGCAGCGCTCAATGGAGTCCTTTGCCGAATTTCAGCGGTCGATTAAGCCCCAGCGCTATAGGCTATTGCTAAGTAGAACGTCTGACGACTTTTAGCCACATGCCATCTTTGTTATTCAAGGTGACATGAGGCTGAGGTTCTACCTTTGTTCTCGCGCAAAGCTCAAAGCGAAAGCTTTTCAGCAACAATGCTAAGATGATTTTGTTTTCCATCATTGCAAACGAGTTGCCGATGCATACCCGATTCCCACCACCAAATGGCATGTAAGCGTATCGCGGAAGTTTAGACTCGTTCTCTTCACTAAACCTTTCCGGGTTGAAGTGTTCGGGGTTTGGGAAATACTCTGGGTTGTAGTGATTCGCGTAAGGGCTAACAAAGACCCGTTTTCCTTTCTCAAAGAAATAGCCGCCTACCTCGACGTCTTCGATAGCTTGGCGCGTATTAAGTACCCACGCGGGAGGGTATAACCGCATTCCTTCTTTGATAACT
>NZ_LWFT01000076.1:0-783 GCF_001635105.1 Oleiphilus sp. HI0079 | reverse complement strand
TCTTCAAAATGCCATTCATCTTTCTCGTTGGTCTGCTTGTTGTTAAAGACCATGTGCAGTCCCGGACATAGGACCGCTTTAGCGCGAAGTACGTGTCGCAAACGCGAAATCGAGAACTTAACAGACTCAAAGTATTTCGCGTCGGGCCAAAAATGAACGAGTGTTCCAGTGTTACGTTTACCAACCGTATCGATGACTTCTAGGTCATGCGTTTTATCGCCATCCGCAAAAGCAATCTTGTGAAGATTACCGCTGCGGCGGATAAACACCTCTAATTTGGTCGAGAGCGCATTCACCACCGACACGCCAACTCCGTGAAGACCACCAGAAAAGCTATAGTTATCATTCGAGAATTTACCACCGGCATGCAATCGCGTAAGAATCAACTCAACGCCCGGAACACCCTCTTCAGAGTGAATATCAACCGGCATGCCACGACCATTGTCCGAAACGGATAACGAGCCGTCTTCATGAAGGACAACTTCTATCTTCGTCGCATGTCCGGCTAAGGCTTCATCGACGCTATTATCAATGACTTCTTGCGCAAGGTGGTTGGGACGGGTGGTCTCTGTATACATTCCCGGTCGTTTTTTAACCGGGTCTAACCCACTTAAAACTTCAATCGAGTCGGCGGTATATTGCTTATTAGACGAGGAGTTCTCAGACATAGCTCTTCTTACATAGATAGGGGGTACTCATATCTCGAGAGCTTAAACAATTCAGCGCCAAGCGCCAATAGCTAAGCACCAAGATGGGTGATGTTTAAGAAAAGAAAGACGCTCA
>NZ_LWFT01000075.1:0-661 GCF_001635105.1 Oleiphilus sp. HI0079 | reverse complement strand
TCCTTTCCTTGTAAATAAAAAAGCCCCGCACTAGGCGAGGCTCTTCAGCATATCAGCTTTACGCTAACTCATCATTTGATAGAAGAGTGGCGTAAACGCAACGATCAATAGCACTGTACCCATCGTGATCAACGGTAGCAGAATTTTCTCATAGCGCTGATAGAAGCTACCCTCGGTCAAAACGGCCTTGAGCGCTTCCTCTTCCCCTACCACTTGACGAGCAAGAAGGTGGTTAAGCGCAACAGGTGGGCTCAGATAACCAAGCTCAAATGCTACTAGCGTTAACATCCAGAAGTGAATCGGATCGATACCGGCGTTGTAAGCGATGGGTGCAATCGTTTGACTTACTAGTATAACTGCGCCGAAGGGCTCCATGATCATACCCATGATAATCAGGACACAAACTAGTAGACCCATTGCTGCCCAGACACTCGTAAACTCCGCTGGGAACAATTCTACGACACCTGAGCGTTCAATCGTTCCGCCGAGACAAATAGTACAACCGATGAGCAGCAGTAAAGCACCAATCTCTGCGGTTGTCTGGTTCGTTGCTGAACGAACACAGTTCTCGATTCCTTTGTGAGGGATCGTCGTTAATCCGTCTTCGCTTACAGAGTCTTTCTTAGTGATGTGCTCATAGATAAGAATAACCAACATCATT
>NZ_LWFT01000074.1:0-980 GCF_001635105.1 Oleiphilus sp. HI0079 | reverse complement strand
AATGGTCCTATCGACTGCGGCGCGCTTGAACGTCATGAAACGAGATCAGGCCCAAATACCTAACATGAGCGACCGCCAGTTTGAAAGCTGGCGAGCGTTTGTAGAGGAGCGATTAGGAACGCACTTCCCGCTTGATCAGAAGTCGCGTCTTCAATCGAGTCTAACGATTCGTATGCGCGAACTCGATTACAGCGACTATGATCAATATCTGCAAGAGGTATCTGCACCGCTTCAGGGCTTAGGAGAGTGGCTAGTTTTACTTGATCGTCTAGTGATAGGTGAAACTCGTTTTTATCGAGATTCAAACGCTATGGCGCTCGCGTTCCTCGTTATGAAGAGTCGCCTCAAGCGAAAAAAAGACCGCAGCCTCAGTATTTGGAGTGTCGGTTGCAGCAGCGGTGAAGAGACATACTCTCTGGCATTTTTATGTGAAAGCTTGTTTAAGGAAATGGAGCTTGAGCCTCGGTACGGCGTTACTGGTATAGATGTAAGCTGGGGTGTGCTGGGCAAAGGCCGAAACGGAGTATACGAGAAGCGTCGCATGATTGGTTTGCCAAAGGCTTGGTCTAAGACCTACTTTGATCAATTAGGCGAAGACTCTTTTCAGGTAAAAGATTACGTGCGTAAGCATGTATGTTTTTCTAAACAGAATATGAGAGACATAAGTCAGAGCCCCCTCAAGAATCAGGATCTGATTTATTGCCAAAACGTGCTTATTTATTTTCGAAATGAGCTGAGACATAAAATTCTAGATGAGCTTGGAGACCGTCTTTCATTGGGCGGTGTGTTGATCATTGGTGCTGGTGAAGCACTGAATTGGTCGCATCCAAAGCTTAAAAGAGTCGATGACAAGCGGGCGCTGGCTTTTCAGCGTGTGCACGACTGAATAAGAAATTAGGGGTAGAGTGATGGGCAGCAGCCATGACCACATTGCACTGGACTGGGTAAGAGGGGAGCTCGAACAAACTCTTTTGCTAGCG
>NZ_LWFT01000073.1:0-742 GCF_001635105.1 Oleiphilus sp. HI0079 | reverse complement strand
ATATTGATTTTATTGGTCGCGAAGTAAGCTTCGGTGCGCCATCAACACAGTGGTGGAGACAACTATCAAGCGCCATTGCGGGGGGCTTGGGTTTTGCTACGGTGCTGACCCTGTTGTTGACGCCCTCGTTATTGGTATTGGGCGCGAACACCAGCGCTTGGTGGAGAAACAAACGCGGCAAAACGATCAGTTCTGACTAAACTTCTTTACGACGTTCGCGCCAGTAATCAATCGGCTGCGAGTGATGCATCGTAGAATCAAGCGAATTGTTCAAATATGGAAAATAGCCAAGGAGACTGTATGAATAGCGAAGCGAATACTTCGACCCCAGCAATGCAACATACCGCAGAGGCTTTTCCGGATAAGGATCGCATTCAGATTGGTATCAGTAGCTGCCTACTCGGTGAACAGGTCCGCTTTGATACTGGACATAAACATCACTCTTACATTACGAAGACGCTTGGCGAGTTCTTTACCTTTCGGCCTTTTTGCCCTGAAATGGCCATTGGACTAGGCACCCCACGAGAAACAATTCGACTGGTTGAGGCCGAAGACGGCATTCGTGCGGTCGGTACCAAAACCGAAGGCCACGACGTCACTGAGCGGCTGCGAGATAACGCCGAGCAGCAAGCGCATTGGCATCAAGAACTATGTGGCTACATTCTAAAAAAAGACTCTCCGAGTTGCGGCATGGAGAGAGTGAAGGTTTATAAAAAGAACATGCCCGAGCGGATTGGTGCCG
>NZ_LWFT01000072.1:0-621 GCF_001635105.1 Oleiphilus sp. HI0079 | reverse complement strand
GTAAAAGGCAGCCAATCAGCAAGCTAATGCAACTTTCTGCTTCTAGCGTGTGTGCGTTGACGCATCACAGGCAAGGTACTTTCAACGATCACCCCAAGCAGACAATATCCAACGAGCTGGCTCTGAGTACAGTGACCATCCCAGATCTAGAAAACTTAGGCGACTATCAGCCTCTGCTTTTTACCCGCATCTCGGTATTCGCAGAACATAGATTAAACGATTACGAATCGTCTCTTACCCTACCAAGCCGATGTGTTGAGCTTGAACCATTGGTGTCGGGCGCCTGCTATCGTGCGTCCTACGCGTTGGGATCATACCCAAAGATTCAGTGGCAGCGCGAAGAGAACGGCAAGTAGAATCATGCAACAATCTCGCTCACGCCTAGACCGCTTCCTCCGAAGTCATGCAAATCTCAACAAGCACGACATTCGACGTCTACTCGCTCAACGACGGGTTCAAGTGGACGGTAATGTCACAACCGACGCAACGCACATCATTGATCACTTTTCCCACATCGTACTCGACGGACAAACACTACAAAGCAACACCCCTTATTACGTGATGCTCAACAAGCCCACCGGCGTAGTGAGCGCAACCAAGGATGATGCACACCGTACCGTT
>NZ_LWFT01000071.1:0-1172 GCF_001635105.1 Oleiphilus sp. HI0079 | reverse complement strand
CCCCGTTTTTCATAAACGAGCTCAGGCTCAGCGCCGTACCAGTGTCTGTCAGGCAGATCCGCCTCAACACGCAGTACAGGAACACCCCACTTCGCGCGCCATCCGACCACTTCCAAAACAGTGTACGTGTCCGCGTTACTTGGCTTGACTGAAATCCACGTATGCACCGCGAAGATACCCCTCCACCCCCAAGTATCGGCAGCATAAACCTGCACAATCGCGTCGGTGTATTCGGAAGGAAGCGGAGCAATATTTGCCGACTCGCGGGTCGCATCACGCCAGGTTGTGGTGCTGCAGCCCCCTAAGATAAAAACGGCCGTAAACAGCAGCAGTACAGATCTTATACTAGGCCACGCCGGATTTGCTTTAACACATCTACTCAACAATACGATAGCCTCATAAATCATCACCCGTTGGAAGATACGCTGTGTACTGTCGATTAGTTTACTCAAATGAGAGCTCACAATCATTGCTCATGCGTCTGCGTTTTAATTAACTGCCGATTTTATTTAACGGCCTAGTTTAAGCCCACGGCGCGAAAGTCGCTTTCAAGAGATGTTAACTTTTGAGGTTCTAGGTCCTCTCTTGCCCCGTTCTTCATCGTGAGATTTCTAAAATCCTGTTTCCAAACGGTCAGTATTCACCAAATAGCGGACATCAGACAAGTGTTCTAGCTTTACTCTCTTCAAGAGGCAAACAGACATTCAAATGAGGTTAGTGCTCGACAATAATGAACTAGTCGCCTTTATCTGAATGTTACTTTCCCCTTAATTATTTTGGTCATCAGCTGATAACAAATACGGAGTCCATGAGCGCCAGCAAGGCGTGAGTTCGACTAAATGTTTGGTTATGTTCTTTTTTGGTGTTGCCAATACAGTGCGAAGATCACCAAAGACAATACAAATTCTAATACCATTGCTGGTACCAAGACTAACGCTGGAGCACCTATGGTTAGAGTTGAAACTAACCTTCCTACACCACCTAATAAGAAAAAAAATGCTATGAAAGGGACGAATTGAATCTGGGAACCAAGGTTACGAGCGACCCAAAAACAAAACACACCAAAAGCGATCCAATAAACTGAAAAAAACCTAAGCTCGTTATCGACTGTTGCTTCGACAGGACCTGACCTTTTCCCCAAATTTAAAACCATGAACTCGATGAGATTTCCA
>NZ_LWFT01000070.1:0-685 GCF_001635105.1 Oleiphilus sp. HI0079 | reverse complement strand
ATCTAGTCAGTGAAGCGCTCTATCTGATCGTTCTTCTCGTTGCTCTTGTTCTGACGCCAGGTTTGCTGGTCGGCCTCGTGGTGAGTGTTTTTCAGGCTGCAACTCAGATTAACGAGCAAACCTTGAGCTTCTTGCCTCGTCTGTTGGTCACCTTAGTAGTGCTTATCTTGGCGGGGCCCTTCATTATGCAGAAGCTGATCGATTTCGCCGAGAAGCTGATTCATAACATTCCTATTTTGATAGGCTAATTGTGGTCTTTACTGATGCGCAAATCTCGGCCTGGGTCGCGGGTTGGCTTTGGCCTTTATTTCGTATCGCCAGTTTTTTTATGGTCATTCCGATCATCGGTACCCAGCTCGTTCCTATGCGGGTTCGAATTGGTTTCTCTTTCGCGGTTACTTTGCTTGTTGTGCCGTTATTGCCGCCCGTTCCTGCAGTCGATGCATTGGCCTTTACCTCCGTTTATATAACCTTGCAGCAGATCTTTATCGGCACACTAATGGGCTTGATGTTTGTTATGCTGATGCAGTTGTTTGTTGTTGCTGGACAAATGATCGCGATGCAAATGGGTTTGGGTTTTGCCTCAATGGTTGACCCAGCGAACGGTGTCAGCGTTGCAGTGCTTTCGCAGATATTCCTAGTTGGCGTTACCTTGATTTTTCTCGCCATGAACGGGCATCTCGTA
>NZ_LWFT01000069.1:0-655 GCF_001635105.1 Oleiphilus sp. HI0079 | reverse complement strand
TTTATTGAGACTTATTACAATGATGCGATGATGAATGGCTTAAAACTCGATGTTCATCAGGAAGAGAAAGCGGTTGAGATGTTCGCATCAAATATCATGAAGGCTGGGCAGCACTTTCTGGACAACCCCATGGAGCGACCATTTATCGCTAGCTGGAATAGGGTTATTAGTGCGATGCCCAATGTACTTGAGCGCCTGAAAGAGGCGGTCGAGCTCGATAACGAAGAATTCAGGCAGTAATTATGCAGGCATTTGAGGCTTTAAACTCCAAGATAGGCGATCAATTAGCATTCGTTTATGGCGAATTGTTGACGGACTCCCAGCGAGAACAACTCCACCGCGATTTACTTCGAGAAATGCGGCTTGATCAGCAAGAGGCTGATGGCGAGCTTGAGCAGCCAGTGCCTTATCAGAATCATTGGTCTGAGCAAGACGCAATTCTCATTACTTACGGAGACAGCGTTTCTGTTGGCGCCTCGGCCTTAGATTCAAATACCGAGAAGCCTCTCGCGACTCTAAAAACCTTCCTCGACACCTATTGTGTTGATGGTTTCAACTCAGTGCATCTATTGCCTTTTTACCCCTACAGTTCCGATGACGGTTTTTCGGTTATTAACTACGTTCAAGTTAATGAGGCCCTAGGTGATTGGTCTCA
>NZ_LWFT01000068.1:0-15600 GCF_001635105.1 Oleiphilus sp. HI0079 | reverse complement strand
ATCAACGCCTAGGAATTGGCCAGTCGGCAGCGTCAACGTAATCTAAAGAATAATTGTCGTCGCTGTCAGTCCACTTGCCGCGAAAGCGGCCATCGGCGTCATGCATTTGCGCCTGTTTTTCCAAATTAAAGTGTCGCCCACCTCTAGGGTCTGCACCCACTCCTGCGATGTACTGCCAGTTTCCCCAGTTTGAAGCGGGGTCGTAGTCGATCAGTTGCTGCTCGAAATAGGCTGCGCCGCAACGCCAGTCTAGGCCAAGTTCATTGATCAGGGCCGAGGCGGCAATTTGCCTGCCTCGATTACTCATATAGCCTGTTTCGTTGAGTTGGCGCATGCAGGCATTTACGATTGGGTAGGGCGTTGTACCCATGCACCATTGACGATAACGTTGGGCATAGAACGAGCCTCTTTGCTTTCTCGCATTCGCTTCGGTAAACAGCCCGTTCAGTAAAAATAGGCGCTTGTTGAATGCGCGCGCGTACCACTGAAAGTATTCACGCCAAAGTAGCTCAAACAACAACCATGCGTTGTCTTCGTTCTTACCATGCTGAGCTTGGTACCCCTCTAGTGCTTGCACTGTTCGCCGAACTGAAAGGCTTCCATTTGCGAGCCAAAATGACCACTTGGATGAACTCTCCCAGTCATCAAAGGCATTGCGTGTTTGTTTATAGTGGTTTGGCGCGTTCCCGGAAAAATAAGTCGTTAGATGGTCTAACGCCGCGGCTTCACCTCCATGAACCAAAGGCGATGTATTTTTGATCGCTTTTTCAGGTTCAAAAAGCGGGAAATTGAATGCTTTCAAAGAGACGGGTTCAGGCAGCGCTGATATCGTGCTGGCTGGTGTGCGGAGTTGGATATTCTCTACTTTGCGTCGAAACTGGCTAAAGGTTTTCGGAAAGGTGGCGATGGCGGGCTCGGAGCTGAATTCAATGTCGCTCGCCTCAAAGAGGCAGCGCGTTTCGGCTTGAACATGTCGAATGTCAGGCAAGCTGGCGCGGAGGTGTAACCAGTCTCTACTTTCATTAAAGGCGACCGGTGTTGATCGGTAAATGTGCGTCACAGGTAGATGTGCGCAAATTGCTTCAATACTGCTCAGTGGTTTCGCTAAAAATATGTTCAAGCGTTGACCTAGCGCTTCGAGTTTTGTTCGCAGAAAGAGCAGGCTTTCGGATAAAAACTGTCGACGGTGTAATCCTAACCTTTGGCAGCCATACATATCTTGTTTGAAATGAGTGGGATCGATAAAAAAACAGATGATGAGATTGTCGCACTCCATTGCAGCCCTCGAAAGTAGGCCATTGTCGTCCAAGCGCAAATCATCCGTTAACCATACAAGGCCGAGACTCGGGGTGCTGTTAGATTGTTCATCGTGTTGCATGGCTTGAGCCCCTCCTAAACGTCTTGGTTTGTCATCTACATGAATGAATACGCGCTGCTTCGCTGATCAGCTTAGTTTACCTTGGGCTCTAAAACGAGAGCGTGCTCCTCGCGATGGTAAAGGCGTGAAGCTCGTTGTAAAGAATCTTTCAAATAACTGCCTCTGAACTGTCATGCGCTGTGCTTAAGGTAAGCCTGAAATACCTACAAAGCCTTAAGTTTGATCTGATTTTCGAATCAGACATGCAGCAAAAACGATTTAGCGAGGAGACGCTATCATGACAGACAACAAGATCGATCAGAGAGTTGAAGAATCGGGGTTTCAAGATCCAGATGACAACTCATCAAACCCTTCAAATAATACGCCTTTTGACAAGGTTTTGAACGCATACGTTAGTCGACGCAAGGTTGTACAAGGCACGTTAGCGGGTTCAACAGCCGCTTTTCTAGCGCCCTCAGCCTCTGCAAAGTGGGGTTTTGGTAACGGTTACCATAAGAAAAAAAATAAGAAGCTGGTTGGCTTTAAGCCTGTTGCGATTGCAGATGTTGTTGATACCACTATGCCGACCATATCGGACGACTATGAGTATCAGGTGCTGATCCCGTGGGGTACGCCGATTGAGCCAGGTGCTACGACAGAATATAACGGCGATCCAAACAGCCGTCCCTCCTCGAAAGAGGCGGCGCTGCAAACGGGGCTTGGGCACGATGGTATGTGGTTCTTCCCGATGGATATGCGCAAGGCGCGTCGTTATGGGCACCGCTATCCGATGCAAAACGATGCGGGCATGCTCTGCATAAACCATGAATATGGCACTAACCCTCACGCGCTGGGAAAGGATTTACCCGAAAGCTTAGAAGATGTGCGGCTCTCTCAGAACATTCACGGTGTGTCGGTTATCAAAATAAAGCGTGATTGGAAAGGTCAATGGCGTCCAGCAAGAAGCCCTTTTAGTCGCCGCATTACAGTCAATACACCGGTGCAGTTCTCTGGTCCTGCTGCGAGTTCAGAATTGTTACAAAATCCGGCTGGCAACACACCACTAGGTACGGTTAATAACTGTGGCGCAGGCTACACGCCTTGGGGTACGTATCTGACATGTGAAGAGAACTTTAACGGGTACTTCGGGTCACTTGAAGAGTTTGCGCCGACCGAGGAGCAAGCGCGTTATGGATTTACGCAAAACGGTTTTGGATACGCTTGGTACGCATTCGATAAGCGATTTGACTTGAACGATAGTGATTATGCAAATGAGGCGAATCGTTTCGGTTGGATTGTTGAGATCGATCCATTTGACGGTACGCAAAAACCGGTTAAACGCACGGCGCTTGGCCGGTTTAAGCATGAAGCAATCGCAATTAAAGAGTTGGATGATGGCCGCGTTGCCTGCTACATGGGTGATGACCAGCGCTTTGATTATTGCTACAAGTTTGAGTCTCATGTTTCATGGGCAAGAGCGATTGCCGATGGCGAAAGCCCGTTAGACAACGGTACCTTGTTCGTTGCGCGATTTAATGAGGATGGGTCGGGTGACTGGCTTCCGTTAACACTGGACAATCCAGAGCTTGCAGCACGCTTTAGTGATATGGGTGAGCTCTTAATCAATACGCGGATTGCGGCTGACATTGTTGGCGCAACACCGATGGATCGACCAGAATGGACGACAATTGGTAAGAATGGTGAGGTATTTTGGACCCTTACCAATAACTCGCGCCGAACTGAGCCAAATGCTGCTAACCCGCAAGCACCAAACTCAAACGGACACATTATTCGCACCACTGATCACTCAGCAGACAGTTTTACTTGGGATATCTACATTCTTGCATCAGATACGGTTGATCAGGAAACTGCCTTCTCTTCTCCAGATGCCGCTTGGGCTGATGAAGACGGCCGCTTGTTTATCGGTACCGATGGTGGGCAGCCACAAGGCTTGCAAGATCAGTTAACGGTATTTGATACCAATCAGGAGCTAGCCGAAGGTGAGATTCCTCAGCCAAAGCGCCTGCTCGTTGGTGTGAATAGTGATGAGATTACTGGCTTTACAGTTACGCCAGATCGTCGCACAGCGTTCGTGAATATTCAGCATCCTGGTAATGGTAATCCAGCGTCAACCAGCTTTCCTGCAGCGAAAGAAAGTGGTTTGATTCCTCGGGACTGCACATTAGTTATTACCCGCAAGGATGGCGGGATTATCGGATCTTAAACTCGCCTTAGAAGATGGCGAGCAGGTTTTGGCCTGCTCGCCATTTTTTAATTGGATCTTGATGCTTGGATTTGTAGCTGGATTTGTAGCAAGCAGCATCCTGCTGTAAGTTTTTCCGTTTGGCTTGGGTGTACTGATCGGTTTTCGGCCTGAAGGCCACGGGACAAAGTTTTTGAATATAATTCTGTGTTTACCATTTCTTATCTGTCGGGTGGCGCCCGACAGCGCCTTAAGACCTTTGTCTCGCCAAAGGTCTTAAGAATCTAAAGGCGACCCGGACGGCTAGCGCCTTTACGGGTTGATCCCTTCGATGAAATTTAATGTTTACGCGGGTCTCGTGAGTCATGGGTGTGATAGATGGGTTTGGCGGAGCCGCTCGCTCTTCGAAAAGTTGCCGTTGCTTCGCTCTATGTTTGCGCACACCAAAAAACATCGAAACCTCGTAAACAAAAAATTATCGAGGGGCCAATTCTCGTCCAAAGAGAAGCGTATCGGCCTTCAGGCCGAAACTGATCAGAGTACCCAAGCCCTCCGAGCCAAGCCAACCCAAAAAAGATTCGTAGAAATATACTACTCGCAACAAAAAACGCCTGAACAAAGAAAAACCATACTCTCCATTTCCAAGCTCCGCTATAGTCCTCTAAAACAAGACAAAAGGATTCTCCCAATGCAATTCCAAGATCAGGTGGTCATCATTACAGGCGCTTCTGCGGGGGTCGGTGAGGCGTGTGCGCGGCAATTTGCCAAAGCAGGCGCTTCGGTGGTTTTGGCGGCTCGCTCTATCAAAGAGCTAAATCAGCTCGCTCAGGAGCTAGGCAATGGCGCAATGGCTGTGCAAACCGACGTCGCCAAGCTCGAAGACTGTGAAGCCCTAATAGCAAAAGCCGTCGAGCAGTTTGGTCGTATTGATGTGCTAGTGAATAATGCCGGATATCATGAGCGTGGCGATGTCGCAGAAGCGGATCTTTCCGGGCTTGATCAAACCATTGATGTGAACCTTAAGGGGCCGATTCGGCTTACCAAACTCGCTTTGCCACACCTTCTAAAGGCATCGCATGGCGCAGTCGTGAATGTTGCCTCGCTGGCTGGACGTTTCCCGCTTGAAGGTGAGGCGACGTATTCATGCAGTAAATTTGGACTTCGTGCTTTCTCGTTGGCGCTTGCTGAAGAGTTGAATGAAACCGCGGTGACGGTATCGCTGGTCTCCCCTGGACCAATCGATACTGCGTTTATCATGGATCATATTGAAGACGTCCCAGACATGGTGTTCTCGCAACCAATGAGCGATGCCGATGAGATCGCCGATGCCGTTATTGAATGTGCACTGGATGGTAAGCGAGAGCGCGCGATTCCGGGGTTTTCTGGCTTGTTGGCGACTGCGGGATACTTGCTGCCTACTTTGCGAAAGGCATTAAAGCCGGCTCTAACAGCGAAAGGTGCCAAAGAGAAGAAACGTTATTTAAAACGTACACGAGCATCGTGAACTGTTCGACGTGTCGACATACACTCCGGTTAAGCCGTTTGTGCGCTAGTTGTCGGTGGTTTCGGTGGATCGAAACTGCCCGGGGTTCAGTCCGTTCCAGCGCTTGAATGCGCGATTAAAGGCACTTTGATCGGAAAAACCCAGTTCATAGCCAATTTCTTTTAGACTCCGGTCTTCGTTCTTGATGAACTGCTCGGCGAGTTTAAAGCGCTTCTCATCGACTAGCTTACGAAATGTGGAGCCTTCTTTTTTGAGACGATTTTTTAGTCCGCTTACACTCAAGCAAAAGTGCTGAGCCACTTCTTCCTGAGAAGGGAAATTCTCCGGTATATTCGCGCCGATATAGGCGCGCACTTTATCGCTAAAGGATATCTGCTCGCTTCGGTTGATCAGCGCCCGGCTGAGCTTCTCTTCAAGTAATCTATATAGCCCAAAATTCGGGTTGTGGGTCGGCTTTTCTAGCTCTTCTGCTGGTAGCAATATGCTGTATGTGCTTGCGTTAAACGTAGGCGGACAGCCAAATATCCGCTGATAGTGACGCACAGGCGCAATAGGGCAGTGTCTTAATGAAACGCGTTTAATGTTCAGTGGATAGGCATCTGCCGTCTGCGTACAGAGCTTGGCAAATCGAATACAGGCCGCTAGCTCTAGCTCAATTAATGGGTGAAACGCGGGTGCATCAGAAATGCAGTCCACGCTGTAGGTGTAACCTTCTGGAGATTGCTCAAGCTTTGTGGGCATTCCTTTAACAACTAAATTTCGAAAAGTAATTGTGGTTTTAACCGCACCCAGAATTTTCGTACTGGCCAAGAGATTTTGCCTGACGTGCTACTGCGCGCAGTGTTTGCAAAGTATGTCTTAATTGAAAATGCGGGAACTATTGAGCGTTTGAGTCTTTCTGGCTCGTCAGAGGATCGTGAAGACTATGTCGACGTTCAAGAGGCCGATTATATCAGCGAGATAGAAAAAGCAGCGCTTGCTTCAGGTAATGTGCTGGATACTGACGAGCTGCCTCCGGCAGGGCTTGAGTATCAGTATCGGGGTGTTGTCGCGCCGGAAGGCGAGCGGCCATTAAGCCGAGAATGGGTTGACGAGCAACTTGAAAATCAATCAGCACTTAGAGCGTTCTTTCAACCGGCTGAGCTAGAGGTCGAGGGTGTTCGCATTATGCGTTTGGAGGGTGTTGCAGACAACGAGTTCTACACAACGCTTGGTTTGCAAGAGAATGATGTCATTATGCGCGTGAACGGTGAATGGTTGCATGAGCAGCAAAACACACTGTTCTCAACACTTGAAGAAGGTAACGAGCTATCTCTTGTCTTGATGCGAAAAGGCTTGCCTGTTCATTACGCCTATCGTGTTAACTAGGAAGTATCGCTTTTAACGTATCGTCGTTATTACACGTCTTTAAAGCGTGTGCCCGCTCTGCTCAAAATAAAAAGCCCGCTGTCGAGGCCTATTCGACAGCGGGCATATAAAAGGTAACGCTAATAATATGTGTTCCTGAAAATGTTCAAAGACTGTAGAGGAAAGGGCCTGAATCTTTTCTGTACCGCCTTTTGATGGTTCCCATTTTAGGGGCGTAGGGGGCGTAGTCTCATCGTCCTTAGGGCTTAATCCCCCCTTAAAAATACAAAAGTTCGTTAGAAAAACGCGTTTTGGGTGCGTTAAACGCGTCTTTTTTGTACTTTTCGCCGCGGTCGATCTTCAACGCTGGCTTTGTTGATACCTAGAATTCAAACTCCACTCTGGGTAAGGCGGCACCCTGTTCATCAATCACCGGCTTACATATCAGGATTCGAGAGGAGGTTATCTCTTTTTCATCAACCAGGTAGTTTTTGACTTGCGTCGCGCGGTCTAGAGCGAGGCGTCTAAGTTCTGCGGCTTCATCGGGGTTTCTACTTTCTTTCTGATCAAAATCTACTTCGGCGTGCGCAGCAAACCCACAAGCCTGCATATCTATGTCGTCTTTGTCTTTGAGTAGCAATGCGAGCTTATCAACAAACGCTTTTTGCTCATCGTTTAGCTCATACTCTCCCGGCTCGAATATCAAATCAGCAACTCGGGGCTTTAAGGCATAGCTACCGGCAATGCTTGTTAGCGTGACGATGTTTGCGTACGGTACAAACGTGTTGATTACGTAGCTCTGCGATGCGGCGATAGCGGCCCGTTGTGCGACAAGGTTTAAAAAGCCGGCTGCGCCGAAGTTTGGATTGTTTACGTTGCCGCGAATCGGAACGTCGAGTTCGATTCGACCATCACTGTCCTCCAAGGCGCCAAGCGCAACATTGAGAGGAATGAAACTGCTCTCAGCGAGGCTTCCCGATTGAACGTCTCCCACGTTATCGATTTCGAGGCCTCGGATCTCAATCTCAGAATTACCATCCACAATGTCATTCACAATGGCGACTTTTGTCTTTGTATCGAGTTGCCCATTGGCGATATCAAAGCCGGCGGCTGTGCGTATAAATGGAGAGATCTTTGGCAGCTCTAACTCTTTCACGTTGACATCAAGCGTCATGTTGACCTGGTCAGCAAAGGGCGCAAGCTCTCCGATCACGTCAATTAATGTGTAGCGACCCGCTATGAGGGATATCTCTAGATGAGAGAACTCATCGGGCGTTTGGGTGTTTAGTTTTTGTAGGATGAGGGTCTTGATATTGAAGGTTTGCTCATATCTGGGCGTCATCGCTTCGTAGATGAGGGTGATATCGCCGTTGTCTCTTAAAGCGAAGTTACCTAGCGCAAAGTTAAATGATCCCGCCTTTTCTTTCTCAATGTCGGCCTCTACTTCACTCGTGTTGTTGCCCTGTGAAGTGACTTGTTCTTCGGCGACGGCTTCATCCAGTGCTTCCTGCGCTATCGACTTTTCACGAATCGACACAATATTGGAGATTTGCTGTCGCTCATCAATTTGCACGCGCGCATCAAGCGCACCCAAGTCTATAGATTCTATGCTGAGAGCCTCGGGCTTATACTGAATTTGCGAGATATCTAGGCTAGCCAGCTCTAGAAGCGGAGCTGAGCGATCAATAGTGATTTTAGGTTGGCTCGGTTGCTCAATCTGCTGCGCTGTTTCATCACTTTGTACGGGTTCTAGCTCGGGTGCCTCTTGCGTATTTATTGCTGGGCTTTCTGATGCGCCCGCATTTGTGCTGATTCTTTGGGAGATTCTTACCTCTTTTAAAAGTACTTCATTTACCGAAGCGGTAAGCGTGTCGATGCTCGGCGCGTTAAAGCTCAACGACGATATTTCCATGTTCTCTATTGCGAGCAAAATATCTTCAGAATTGCTTGGGCCTATCTGAATATTTTGGCCGTTCAGCGCGATTTCGCCCTCCGCACTGATCTCACCGTCATTGGGGAGTAATACGGCTAATGAGTTTGCTGTCAGTTTAAGGCTGCTCTCGCGCACCTCCGCATCCGCGAGACTCAGATCAAGCTGTTGTACTTCTAAATAAGAGGGCTTGAGCGCCAAGGCTATGCCATTTGCTTGGATGTTTACTTCGCCTTCGAGGTTGAAGTCGAGGTGGCCCCCAAGCTTATTCAGCTGGTCTTTTAGCAAGTATGAAAAAGCGCTGCCGGCTAGTTTGTCGAGGCTGCTTGCAAACAATACTTGTCCGGTAATTGTCTCTTGCTCTTCGATCACTTCATTCTCGAGGGCGATCTCTAGGTCGAGCTTAAAGGGAGCTTCATTCAGCAGGGCAGAAAGAGCGAGAGTGCCATTAAGGCCATTTTGCGCCAATGCTAAATCGACGACGCTGAGGTTTTGAAGAGAAATCTCATGGCTGGAGTCAAGGTCGAGGACGCGAGCTGTGAAATTATCGATGCTTAGCTCTGGCACTGCGAGTGACCAATTTATTGGTTCAGAGCCTTGCTCCTTATCCTCTATAACGGATTCTTCGTCATTGTCTGGGTTGTCAGTTGGCAGTGCGTAACCAGCGATCTTCAGTATCTCTTTTGTTGTCGGTTCTGAATCCTCTTTGCTTTGCTGGTTTTGACTTTGTACGCGCTCAATCGTAATGCTTAGATCGTCAAAATCTAGCTCATCAAAGGCTAGCTGTTTGGCCACCAGTGCCAGCAAGCTTACATCGATTACCGCGTGAGAAATGACAGCCTTGTTGCTGCCGTGGCTCTGGTCCACGTTCTGCTTTTGGTCTGTCAGTTCGCTAAGCGCGAAGTCGTTAACGGTTAACGCGCCTTTAAACGGATTGAGACGGATAGATGAGGATTCGCTCATTTCTAAACCCAGCTCGGCTAGAAAAGGCGGCGCATATTGCCGCACAGCCAACGGGCTGAAGGCCCAAATTGCAAGCAAAGTAAGAATAATCAGTAACGCAACGGCACCAATGATGCGGTTAAAAATAGTGAGCAAGGTAGGCACCTTTTACATTTGAGTGGTTAATACTGGAAGACAGACGTACTTGTTTGAGGCTCAGATTAACACAAGATTAAGCGCTCGCCACCTGCTTCTCAGAAACAAAAATATACACTGCAAAACAGCAATTCTTGACTATTCTTCTCAAGCAATACGGAGAAGTTCTATTTATGGCCAAGCAAGAGATTCCAATCGCATTATTGCGGCCGGGCATGCATGTTGTCGGTATTGATGTCTCATGGATTGACAGCCCTTTTTTACGCCACTCATTTAAAATTCAGGATCCTCAGGACGTTCAGAAACTGATTGATTCTGGCGTAAGAATAGTCACCATCGAGAGAGACAAAAGCGATATTCTTCCCGAAGCTGTCGAGGCGGAAGAGCCGAGCGAGGATCGCCCTCAAGAAACGTCGGTTTTAGATGCGACCACTGAGAACGCGACTGAAACGACAGTTGAAGAAAACGTGGAAGAACACCTAGCGAGCGAGGAGGAAAAAAACCAAGCGGTCAATTCGCAGCCTGAATCTTCAATGGATACATCTCGCACGGTAACGTCTGCTCAGGCTTTCGATCAGCCACCTGAAACATCATCTACCCAAGCCGGCTCGCAGGTGGATGGCAAGCCAAGTACAGCAGCACCCACAGATTTAAAAGCCGAACTGTCATTTGCAAGAAAGTTGCATGGAGAGGCCAAAGCCTTGTGCAGTCGTGTTTTCGAACAGCTCAACAATGGGCAAGCAGTGGATGTTGAAGTAGTCAGCGAATTGGTTGAGCAAACTGCAGAAAGTTTGGCGCGCAACAATCAGGCGATTTTCTCTTTCTTGCATATGCAGCGCAAAGACGAAGGCTTGTATGATCATGCTTTCTCTGTATTTAGCCTAGTGTTGGCCATGGGGCAGGCATTGGGTGTGTCGAAGGACGAGCAAGAGACGCTTGGTTTTGCGGCTCTAGTGCATGATGTGGGTTGGTTAAAGTTGCCATTGCATTTGTTAGGTAAGGGCAAAACCTATACGGATGCCGAGCGTAATCTCGTCACTAAACATCCTCTGCTGTCTGTTCGTATGATCGAAGGCGGCGAAGGGGTGACCGATCAAATAAAGAGTCTTGTCGGCCTGCATCACGAATGCTTGGATGGCTCGGGTTATCCGACGGGAAAAGTCATGCAAGACAACTTGCTCTGGTCGATTCTGGTGGTTGCGGATCGTTATGACGAACTTGTCCATCAGTTGCTCGATTGCTCTGGGATGATCCCAAAATCGGCGTTACGCGAGCTCTACAAGGATGCGCAGGACGGGAAGATCGATGTTCGCGTCGTGCAAAGTTTGATTACCTTGATGGGTGTCTACCCCATCAGTTCTGCGCTTCAATTGAAATCTGGAGAAAAAGCGATTGTCACTGAGTGTCACAGGAGTGCCCCAGCCCAGCCATCGATACGGATTTTTTATGATGGCAAGGGTAACTTGCTTCCAAAAACCGAGGACGTTGATCTGAGCGCCTTGGAAGAAGATCATCCGCGAATGGTTGCTAAGGCCATAGACTGGCGCAAACCGGGGGTTGATCCGGCTCAGGTTCTTAATCTCACTGAAGCCGACTTGCGCTAGGCGCACTAAGCACATCTAGCAGGGTTTATTGCATGCTTGAAAAATGGATAGAAACGATCAACGATTGGCCTGATCTGATCGCCTTGATCAGCGAGAAAGGAAAGCTCGTGGCGTGTTCTCGCGCATTTACAACGTGGTCCGGTTGGAAGGTGAGTCGTCTTTCGGGCAAGCATGTTCATGATGAACTTTGCGCTCCGGCGCGGGCTTTCGCGCATAAACGTGAGAGCTGTCCTTTATGCGCCAGTCAAACAGCACCCTTGGATGGCGACAAGAAACACGCTTCGCAGGACTTAGATCGAAGTTCAAACTCCGAGAATACCGAAGCGCATCTTGAGGGCTTGATCGTTAATGCGAAAGGCGACTATCTATCTGCAGAGCTGTTTTGCAGAACCATTGAGCTGGAAGGCCATCGTTATTCGTTGGTACGATTTTTAGACGATAGTAAGCTCAAGCATACATTTTACGAGCTGCATCGCATGTCTTACTTTGTTGATAAAAGCCCGTTTCCGCTAGCCGAGTTTTCAGCATCTGGCTTGCTTGAATTCAGTAACGCAGCAATGACCGAATTGATGACCGATATCGGCTATGATGATGAAGGCCGTTTGCTGCTATTACCGACTAATTTTGAGCAGCTTCTCGCGCAAGTCATCGAGAATAAAAGCTCTGTGGACGATATAGAAGTCACTGCACCGGACGGGAGTGTTTGGTCGTGGTTTTTCTATCATTTAACCGCTGATGGTGAGGATCGTGTGCACGGTATCGCAACTAACATCACTGAGCGAATTCGTCGTGAGGCGATTGAGAAAGAGTTGGAAAATACCGCTGCGAAAATGCGCGAAGATGCACGTAAGCAAGAAATTGCAAAATTAACGCACGAATTTCGTTCGCCGCTGAATTCGCTCGTTGGTTTTGCCGGCATACTGAAAGCGAGACTTAAAGATCGTGTCGATGAGCAAGAGCAGACCTTCTTAGATCTTATTGAACAAGGTGGTATGAAGCTCGCCGATCAGATAAGCACAACGTTGGATGCAGCAAGGGATAATTTAAGTGAAAGTATCCTCGCAGTGTCTAAGTTTGGTGCGCAGGCATTGTGTGATGAGTTGATCGCGCAAATTAGTCCGCTGGCCGCAAAGAAGTTTTTGGAGTTGCACTGTGAGTGTGAAGACCTGACGCTGGAAACGGACCGTGCAAAGCTCGCTCAAATTTTGGTTAATTTCCTCGATAACGCCATCAAATATACGCAAGAAGGCTCAGTAACGCTGGTCGCCAAACCCTTCAAGGGTGGTTATGAATTCTCTGTGATTGATACAGGCAGAGGGCTGACAGACGACGAGCAAGTTGATGTGTTTAAAGATTTTCATCGTACTGCTGGGGTGGAAAACATACAGGGAACTGGACTGGGGTTGTCCGTCGTGCAGGAGTTGGCTAAACGCTTACAAGGGGAAGTGGCCGTAGAGAGTGTAATGGGGCAAGGCTCACGTTTTTACCTGCGTATTCCTGTTTAGTCCGATCGTTTTGGCCAGCTTTTTTGGTTTCTAGCGTGATCCTTCTTGAATCTTCTTATATATTTCTTATCTTATTGCGAAGTGAATACTTTTGACCGATGAGAGGGATGTGCGCGTGCTGCGAGCGAAACTGAGCCGTATAGCTCAATACTTAATGATCGCTTTCGTTGCTGTGGGTTGCGCTGTCGTAGCCGAGCAAAAGCTGAATGAGCTTTGGGGCAAGGAAGAAGTGCGTGACCGCAGTGTCAGCCAGACGACCCAAGGCATCCCAGAATATCATCGTGATATTCAGCCCATTTTTGATAAGCGCTGTGTGAGTTGCCATGCTTGTTACGATGGCCCTTGTCAGCTCAAGCTCACGTCTTATGACGGTGTGGATCGTGGAGCCAGTAGCGAACTCGTTTATGATGGTACGCGCTTATTGGCCATAGAGCCTTCTCGTCTTGGTGTTGACGAGAAAAATACTCAAGAGTGGCGCGAACGCGGTTATTTTCCTGTATTGAATGAGCGTCATCAGCAACCGGACGCTAACCTGTATGGCAGCTTGTTATATCGCATGCTCGAGTTAAAAAAGAATAACCCCTTACCACAAACCAAACAGCTTGATTCAGATGCGTTTGACTTCAGCACCGCCCGGGTTCAGGAGTGCCCAACGATTGCTGAATACGAAGGTTTTGCATCAAACCATCCACAGTGGGGTATGCCATTTGGCTTGCCTGCGATAAGTGATGAAGACTTCGATACAGTTAAGCGCTGGGTAGAGGCTGGGTCTCCAGTGATTCCATTAAAACCTCTTGGTGAAAAGTACCAAAAAGAAATCTCCCTTTGGGAAACATTCTTCAACGGAGAAAGTAATAAAGAACAGCTGTTCTCTCGCTACGCCTTTGAGCATTTGTACCTCGGAAACCTTTGGTTTGAAGCCTTAGGGAGCGATCAGTATTTCAAGCTTGTTCGTTCTCGCAGTCCTAGTGGCGAACCGATAGACGAAATCGCCTCTCGCAGGCCCTTTGATGATCCAGGAGTGGATCAATTCTATTATCGCTTGAAGCCTGTGCGAAGCACGATTGTTGATAAAACGCACATGCCATATATGTTGAACGATGGGCGCATGGAGCGATGGCGACAATGGTTTTTAGAGCCCAGCTACGAAGTGACGAATTTGCCTGGCTATGATGTAAAGCTAGCCTCGAACCCTTTTGCCACCTTTAAAGACCTGCCGACACAGGCGCGCTACAAGTTCATGCTGGAGGAGGCGGAATTTACCATTATGGGCTACATCAAAGGTCCGGTCTGTCGAGGCCAGGTGGCGCTCAATGTGATTGAAGATCACTTCTGGGTGTTCTTTGTCGATCCTGACATTGAAACCATGCTTTATGACCCGGCGGGTGCTGAGCGAGCAGTTCGTAATTTGCGTTTACCTGCAGAGCAAGACAGCAATGCGTCACCATTTTCAGTTTGGACCGAGTACTCTGAGTTACAGGAGCAACACCTGAAAGACAAGCTGGCCTTCATTAATAGCTTGTCGAAAGAGGGCGCTGAGTTAACTTTAGG
Source organism: Oleiphilus sp. HI0079 (assembly GCF_001635105.1). Classification (NCBI taxonomy): domain Bacteria; kingdom Pseudomonadati; phylum Pseudomonadota; class Gammaproteobacteria; order Oceanospirillales; family Oleiphilaceae; genus Oleiphilus; species Oleiphilus sp. HI0079. The sequence continues at coordinate 1,501 of NZ_LWFT01000068.1, read as the reverse complement.
AGCGTTATGGAATGGACAGAAGCTCAAAGAATCAGAAAGTCAGCCGAACCAGAATGCTGCGCTGACCATTTTTCGGCATTTTGATAATGCGACGGTCGTGAAAGGCTTGCAGGGGCCAAAGCCAAAAACAGCGTGGGTCATCAGCTATAGCTTGCTAGAGCGCATTCACTACTTGTTGGTCGCGGGTTTTGATGTGTTTGGGAATCTTGGGCATCAGTTAAATACGCGTCTCTATATGGATTTTTTGCGCATGGAAGGGGAGAGCAATTTTCTCATGTTGCTACCCGATGACGCAGCAGAGCGCGAGTTACTGAGCTGGTACGATGGTGCGGAAGAGAAAGTAGAAAGTTATCTTGAGGTGCTTCGTAAGTCTGAAATACCAAACAACACGATTGAGTATAGTAGCGACAATCCCAAAGCAGAGCTGTTCGATAAATTGATTGAATACATGGGGCCTCAAGTATTGCCTGAAGTGCCGTTACTGCCACCAGAACTTATTGCGCGCACAGAGGGAATGCAAGGTGATATCGCCAAACTAAAAGCCATTGCCGGCCCCGCAGTCGCGCAAATGCCAGAGCTTTCTATGGTGCGTGTGAAGTTCAATGACGGTCAGCAGCATGTGTTCTCCATGGCGGTCAATCGTTTCCACAAAAATGTATCTTCCTTGTTTTTGGAAGAAAAGCGGCTTAAGCCTGAAGGCTTCACTCTAACAACATACCCTGGTGTATTGGGTAGCTATCCAAATGTGTTCTTTGATGTTCATGCGCTGCTGTTTGAGCATTTTGTAGAGCGCATTCAGAGTCTTGAAACAGCTGAGGACTATACATCGTTGTTAGATGACTTTGCCGTGCGGCGCACCGATCCGAAGTTTTGGGATTATGTTGATTGGCTGCACGTCTGGTATCTGGTGAATCAGCCTTTAAAGGCCGGGATCATTGATTTGAATAGATTTGAGAATCGCTAATGCTTGTTTGAACTGACTACCTAGTGAGCAGCGTGTTGCGATTGGGTTTTGGTGAATTGTTATCCGTTTCTTTTCTGCCGCCCACCCCAGGGTGCCCTCTCTTGCCTTGCAGGCAATTCAGCTTGTCTGGCCGGCAGGCCACTCATGGGCTTTGCTTATTCTGCTTTGGCTAGGTTTCTTTTCTAGCTTCATTGCTATCCGTTTCTTTTCTGCCGCTTCCGCGCGGCTGACGGGTTAAGACCTTTGTCTCGCCAAAGGTCTTAACAATCTAAAGGCGACCCGCAAAGCTCCGCTACGCTTCTCTTTGGACGGGACTAGGCCCTTCGATGACATAATTGTGTTTACGAGACTTCGTTATGTTTTGGTGTGACGAAAAGCTTGAGCGGAGCAATGCTGCCCGAAGCCTCGTAAACATTGAGCAGCATCGAAGGGATAAATCCCGTCGAGCGTCGAAGACGCTTCGGGTCGCCTTTGGGGTGTCGGGGTCTTTGGCGAGTCAAAGCCCCTGACTCGGCCTTCAGGACGAAACTGGAACAA
>NZ_LWFT01000067.1:0-1112 GCF_001635105.1 Oleiphilus sp. HI0079 | reverse complement strand
TTCTACTCCTAAATCGACAAGTTCTTTTGCGAACTCAACAATTCCGGTTTTGTCGGAGACGCTGATTAGGGCGCGTTTAACGGGTGCTAGGCGAGGGTCGGTCGTCATACTTAATTCCAATTTTACTTCTGCTTAGAACGTAAAAGGGCGAGATAATCCCGCCCTTTTTTGATGCTTTTCGTTTTACAGTAAACCGTATTGCTTTAACTTCTTGCGAAGCGTACCTCTATTAAGGCCAAGCAAAACGGAGGCTTTAGTTTGGTTGTTACGGGTGTACTTTAGTACCTGCTCGAGAAGAGGTGCTTCTACTTCAGTAAGCACTAGTTGGTAAACGTCGGTCACAGGCGCGCCGTCTAGTTGAGCAAAATAGTTGCTCAGCGCTTTCTCTACCTCGTCACGCAAGGTTGTTCCGCCTTCTGCCGCTGGGCCGATTTGTGTTTGTTGTGCTTCGTGGTTGTCGGCTAGCATTTGAGAACTCATGCTGCTGCTTCTCCTTGGGTAAGTGACTGCTCAAAGTAACTGGTTATAGCTTCAAGCTGTTCGTTAGTTGAATCAATGGTGTTAAAAATCTTTCTAAACGCTTTACCATCTGGTCGTGTTTGCAAATACCAGGCAACATGTTTGCGTGAGATCCGGACTCCCATGACATCGCCATAGAAGGAGTGAAGTTCACTGACATGTTGCAGCATAATTGCTTTTTGCTCTTCGGTAGCGCGCGGCGGCAAATGAGTCCCTTTTGCCAGGAAGTGCTCTATTTCTTCAAAAATCCATGGTTTTCCCTGAGCCGCGCGTCCTATTAGCAGTCCGTCCGCTCCGGTGAAGTTCAAGACCTGTTTTGCCTTTTCGGGAGAGGTGATATCTCCGTTTGCAAACACCGGAATTGAAACGGCTTGCTTGACCGCGCGTATCGTGTCGTACTCCGCCTCACCCCTATAGGCGCAGGCTCTGGTTCGGCCGTGAACAGCCAAAGCCTGAATGCCTGAGTCTTCCGCCATTCGGGCTATTGTTTCTGCGTTTTTGCTTTGTTGATCCCAGCCAGTTCTGATCTTGAGCGTTACTGGGATTTCTACTGCATTCAAAACGGCGTTTAAGATGTCTTTGACAAGCGCTTC
>NZ_LWFT01000066.1:0-759 GCF_001635105.1 Oleiphilus sp. HI0079 | reverse complement strand
TCGGGATGTAGAATTGATCGTTTTTATTTCTGAAATGCTTGCAAGCTCAGACTCTAAGACCTCCGTCACGGTCGATTCGACCAGCCGAGCAGAGGCACCCGGAAACTCTGTGATAATCGAAATAAACCGTTGGGTAATTCTGGGATCCTCAACCTTCGGTAAGGAAAACCAAGATGATAGGCCGGCTGCACAAATAACGATGAGAGTCATCATTAACAGGTGTGGGTTTCGATAGTATGCCGAGCGCAGCGAATATACAGACTCTGATTTGGTCGTTTTTTGTTCCATGCCTACTTGCTCGCAACAGAAGAGGTAGGTTGCGTTCTTACATATTGCCCTTCAACAATGCGGTGCGTTGCTTGAGCAACAACCCGCCCTCTGTTCTCCACGTCGACGCCACCCGTAACGAGCGCGTAATCGCCCCGAACACGACTGATGGACACAACGGTGCGGCGTATCTGGGAGCGATTATTCTTGATCGCCTCATTTGGATCTGGTTCCGCTAGATAGACCGACCAGAGCCCTCTGCCGTATTCAGTGAGCGCCGTAAGAGGCAGCCATACGCCATCAGCGCGCACAGATGCCGGGATTTCAATATTGACGATTTCTCCGGGTACAAGCGCCTCATCTGCTGTCATGACACTCATGTACACATCAGAAGAACGCGAAGAAGAAAGGCTTAATTTAATGCGCGTGACCACGCCTTCAAGCACGCGGTCTTCATGCGTCAAACGGAGAGTTTGATCAATCTTTAGCGAT
>NZ_LWFT01000065.1:0-912 GCF_001635105.1 Oleiphilus sp. HI0079 | reverse complement strand
GGCATGTTTACATCCGAGATAACAAGCTTGATCTGACCGTCTTTCTGAAGTTTGTCTAGGCCGTCTTTGCCGTCGATTGCTACTTCTACTGATAGATCGTTTGCTGCTAAAAAACTGCTCACTTCGTTGCGAACAGTCGCTGAGTCGTCAACTACTAGAATCTGTGCCATGGTACTTTCCTCGCGTTTGTTACTGCTAGAAAGGCATTGCCTTTCTTATCTGCTAATTTGTTTTTTTGTTTCCGACTCTAGTTTTCTAGAGTTCTTACTGCATTAATTTGAGTATAGCTACTTGCTCTGGAGTGCAAGTATTTGGTTAAAAAAACTCCAATTCACCGTTATCGACAAACTCATCTACGGCTTTTTCGCTTTCTTCAAATTTCTCTGGAGACCAGTTCAAATTGAAGATAAGTCGTTGATATAACGTGATATCTGGGAAACGCATCTCGGGATCGTGCAGAGTAAACTTAAAGCAAAGTTGTGGCTCGGTAGAACCAAAGGAAATGTGTTTCCTCTGGTGGTTTACCATGATCGGAACTTGTGTGCGCAGCCCATCAGTGTTGACGTCATTGGTGAAATAGCGTGCTCTTATGCTGCCCCAGATCAGGTTAGTGACCTCGTTCAGAATACCGTTGCTATCACGGGAATCAGGTTGGTTTTTCTTGATTTGCGACGCACCTGAGCGAATAAGATCTAAGACTTCATTTTCTGTTGTTTGCAGCATCATGTAGCCGCGACACCAATCACTCTCAAGAGGGATTAGGCTGAATAGCTCGCCATATATAATCTGATCTTTTACCAAGTAGGGCAGTTCATTTCGAACCTCGACACCGGGAACGATACTCTCGAATGCATTTTTGGATAACTCGATAATGCCACTTGCGAGCTCCGCAGGGTAAAACATGCTGCAGAT
>NZ_LWFT01000064.1:0-918 GCF_001635105.1 Oleiphilus sp. HI0079 | reverse complement strand
TTCATCCAATTTCGCACGTTTCGTTTGAATCCCAAATAGTCCGGTGATATGTAAAACCAGTTTAGGCAAGTTTCTAAGAAAGTCATGTTTCGATCGCGGGATCACATGTAAATGGATATGTGGCACGGTCTGATTCGCTTGCCGGCCGTCATTCAGTAACAAGTTGCTATCCCCTTCGCCAAATCCTGCTTTCGCGGCGCTTGCCATAACGATTGCGCCAAGCTCAAACAAACGGCGCTGCATATCGGAGGAAAGGTCATTGAGATATTGCTCATGTTTTTTAGGTATGACCAGTGTATGCCCCGGTGTCAGAGGATATGCGTCCATGATGATGAGAAAATCCTCATCTTCGTAGAGGGTACTCACAGGTAATTTTCCTGAGAGTATCTGACAGAAAACGCACTTTGTTTTCTTGAATATCATTGTAATTTACTGGACGCGGCTTCAGAAACTGCATCTGAGAGTTCCCATTCGTCTTGTTTTTCGGATGGGATGGCATACTCCTCAGACGCCCATGCACCAAGGTCTATTTGCTTACAGCGCTCACCACAAAACGGACGATAGCTATTTTCTTCAATCCACTGGACTGGCTCGGCACAATTTGGGCAATTAACGATTAATGGATTTTTCATTTTGGATGTTGACAGAGCTCAAGATAGTAACGGTGTTTCAATTCTACCATGTGCTGGAGGTGTGCTTCATTATCATCGTTGAGAATTATATCGTCAGCGTGTTTTTGTTTTGCCTCTCTTGGCATTTGCGCTGCAATAATTTTTTCAATGCTGTCAATACTGACGTTGTCGCGCTTGGTGGCTCGCTCAATCTGCAGCTCTTTTGGCGCATCAATCAGTAATGTTCTTGAGCAGAGCTTGTGCTGGTCGGTTTCGAATAAAAGCGGGGATACTAGGATTGCGTAAG
>NZ_LWFT01000063.1:0-1137 GCF_001635105.1 Oleiphilus sp. HI0079 | reverse complement strand
ATTCTTGAATTGCCAGCGGGTAAACCGGTGGCTTTTTTTGCTGGACAATATTTAGCGCTTGATCTGCCTCAGCGAGACGAAGACGCGTACTTTTCTATTGCGAGCGCTCCGGGACTTAGGGAGATTGAGCTGCATATTCAGGCGGATCCGCATCTAGAAAAAGCGTTGGAGATTGTGAAGTTCCTTCAAGACAACAAGTCGGTCAGTGTGAAGCTGCCATTTGGTAAGGCTTGTCTTGATCGTGTCCCCTCCTCTGCAGTGTTATTACTTGCTGCGGGAACCGGATTTGCGCAGATGAAAAGCATCATCGAGTATCTTTTAGCGAACGGCTTTCAGCAAGAGTTGAGTCTCTACTGGACCGCGAGAAAGCAAAGCGATTTGTATGCGCTAGAAAGCGTGCAGAACCTTGCGGAAACGCACGAAAATTTTCGTTTTGAATGTGTAGTTACAGAAACGCTTGATCCAACCTGTACGGAACATCATAGCTTGCTAGCGGATGCGATCTTGAGTAGTCACGATGATTTGTCCAATAGCCTCGTATTTGCCGCCGGCTCACCAAAATTGGTTTATACATCGCTTGATGCGCTTGAGCAGGCAGGCCTATCGCAAGAGCATTTTTATTCTGATGTGCTTGAGTATGTCAGCCGTGATCAAATCTAGTGATTGCTTCGCGTTAAGCGCGGCTGTGGTAACTCTGGTAGTTGGATATGGTTCATTAGATTGTTGAGCAGGTTTTCGGTCTCTTTCTCGGGTTTACCTAAATGAGTGAACAAGCGATAGAGTTCTGCAACCGCTTCAAGCGAGGCCTGTTGTTTCTGGCTTGCGGCAAGATACTCGGCCGCCTTGCCCCATAGTTCACAGCGAAGAGATAGGCGCNCAAGTGCAAGCAGCAGCCTAGGGCTGTTCGGACGCTCCTTTAGCCATTTCTCTGCATGTAATAGCTGCTCGGTTCTATCTTTGCCTTGAGTGCGCCCGTAAGCGTCCGCAAGATTCTCACTCCAGTTGTTATCAAGCGCTTTGCGAAGAATAACTTCCGCTTCGTAATCCGCACGAATCGCTAGAAGTTCCCGTGTGTAGGCATAAATTACGTGTTCATCAAAACGATACTTGCCGGGTACTCTTTTCCAAAGCTCCGAT
>NZ_LWFT01000062.1:0-705 GCF_001635105.1 Oleiphilus sp. HI0079 | reverse complement strand
AGCGTGAGCGACCCGTCATGATTTTATGTGATCAGTCAGCATCGATGTTTTTTGGCAGCAAGGACTGCATGAAATCCGTTCTCGCGGCAAGAAGCGCTGCACTATTGGCGTGGAGTGCACTGTCACACAACGACCGTGTCGGCGGCATTGTGTTTAATGAAAAAGCCAAGTTGACCGTAAAACCGGCCCGTAGCCGAAAAGCATTATTGCGTTACTTCAAGCATTTAGAAGAAGCCAACAACGCGCTGACAGCGACTTCGCTCAGCGAGGGCGGCATTTTTGATAAGCATTCATTCACTGAAGCGCTCATTGAGGCGAATCAAGTCACGCGCCCAGGAACCTTGGTTTTCGTAATCAGCGATTTCCATCGATTAGATGCCAAGGCAAGCCAACAGCTCAGCGCTCTCGCTCGTCATAATGAGTTAATACTTCTTCGCTGTAGCGACCCTCTTGAACACACGCTTCCAGTAGGCGGTATTCTGCCAATACGTAATGGTGACGATGTGTTTTATCTGAGTCCAGAAGAGCAGCAAACGCATTCGGCTCTTCGTGCATGGGACGACAACATTGAGCGTCAACTATCGCAACTAGCAAAATCTCGGAACACCAACTTTTGGGACATTTCTACAGGCAAGTCGGTTGACTCACAGCTACATCAAATTACCAACCAAGTTCGGGGTGTTGGACGACGATGAATGCGCTTGA
>NZ_LWFT01000061.1:0-1057 GCF_001635105.1 Oleiphilus sp. HI0079 | reverse complement strand
CTCCGCCTTTGCCCGACGCAACAGCAATGATGTTTTTCACATTGCTCAGACTCTTCAGATTATTCTGAACTTCATGAGTAACAATTTTCTGAGCAATATCGACACTCACTCGGTCAACACCATCCAAATCCTCAAGCTGCGTCTCAAGAATCTGTCGTATGGCACCATGCAAGCCAGAACAGGCATAAGGCAATTCAAGCTTTAGTTGCACAGCGCTCTCTATCACATCTACAGATTTCACCGCCCCCATATCGTACAAGTTCTGTTGTAAATAAGGGTCAATGTACTGTGCAATTGCTTCTTGAAGCCCGGCTTCACTCACTTGACTCATGCGCTCTCCAGTCCAGTAAAAAGTTTGAAATCGTAAAATTAAATACGCGAATCTGAAGGTTAAATCGTGGCAATTCCCCGAAATTCAAGTTCATTCCATGCAATCTAAGCATAGAACGCGAAGAAAGATGAAAAACATTGCTTGGACGAGTATCATAACGCCGCATTTTAGGGTGTTGAGCCGCTTTTGCCGTTTCAATGCCCATTCGACTAAGTTCTTACTGCCAATCGCAACATTGAGAGATTTAAGTAGTGCGCAAAATTCTGGTAACCAGTGCTCTTCCCTACGCCAATGGCCCCATTCATCTGGGACACCTGCTCGAATATATTCAAACGGATATATGGGTTCGTTTTCAGAAGTCCCGTGGCGAACAATGCACCTATGTATGTGCCGATGACGCCCATGGCACGGCAATTATGTTGCGCGCAGAGAAGGAGGGTATTACACCCGAGCAACTGATTGATCGAGTAAATCAGGAGCACCAAAAAGACTTTGCCGGATTTTCCGTTGGCTTCGACAATTATTACTCAACGCATTCACCAGAAAATAAAGCGTTTGCAGAATCTATTTATACTGCGCTTGATAACAATGGAAAGATTGCCCGCCGTAGCATTACGCAAGCCTTCGACCCTGAGAAGAACCTGTTCCTAGCTGATCGGTTCATTACAGGCACTTGCCCCAAGTGTAAAACAGAAGATCAATACGGTGATAATTGCGAGAGTTGCG
>NZ_LWFT01000060.1:0-970 GCF_001635105.1 Oleiphilus sp. HI0079 | reverse complement strand
CTAGCAGATGGTGCATCGCCTCATCGCCAATATCCCACGCGGATTTCAAAATATAAATACCAATCGCGAGCGCGATAATTGGGTCTGCCTGCACGATACCCTGCTGATAAAGAACGAGCCCGATAAGTATGCCCGTGTTTGATAGTAAGTCGGACGCGTAATGCAGCGAGTCCGCTTTGATGGCAAGTGAGCCGGTCTTTTTCGCGACAAAGCGCTGAAAGGCAACCAGAACAAAGGTTAATAGAATCGAGATGCCGACCACGACACTGCCCACTTCGATAGAGCGAAGTTCGCTTGGATTCACCATGCGTTCAATCGAGTAGATAATCAGAAATAGGGCCGAACTAGAGATGAATAGCGCCTGCCCGAGCCCCGCCAAAGACTCTGCCTTACCATGTCCAAAGCGGTGTTCGTTATCGGCTGGCACCATGGCATAGCGAATCGCAAACATATTGATGAGCGAGGCAAGCAAGTCCAAAAGAGAGTCGACCAAAGAGGCAAGTACGCCAATCGAGCCGGTCGAAAACCAGGCGTAAATTTTCATCAGCAGCAATAGGATTGCGACGCACACAGAAGCCCAGCTTGCTAGCTTGATCAGTTTATTAAAGTGCGCTTGTTTGTCTGTGAGAACGTTTGCCATGGGAGCTTACTTAATTCGTTGAAAACATGGTGTATAGTACTTTGTTGGGCGCTACCTTCAAACTAAAGAGTGCCTAAATTACAAGAAGCGTTTGGAGGTTTTTATATGAGCTGGGTTCAGCAATCGATTAAATTGATCTTGGCCGAAATGCAGCGATCATCTGACACGCATTTGTTTCAGGTTCCGATGCCGGATAGTTATCAGGATATCCAGGTCTACATAAAAGACGAATCCACACATCCGACGGGTTCGCTCAAACACCGCTTAGCGCGCTCATTATTTTTGTATGCGTTGGCGAATGGATATGTCGGAGAAGACACCACCATCATT
>NZ_LWFT01000059.1:0-943 GCF_001635105.1 Oleiphilus sp. HI0079 | reverse complement strand
AAGGAGTAGTATCATGACATCACTTATTTTCGTGCATGGATTTTGGACAACCCCCCGTATATGGGAACAGTATCAGAATTATTTTCATGCGCTTGGCTATCAGACGAAAGCGCTTGCACTGCCCCAGCATTTTTCTCGAAACCAGCCGCAACATCCCGAAGGTCTGAGTCTTGTTGACTACTTGGATTATCTAGAAGAAGAGTTTCGCGCCATCGCTATCAATGGTGGCAAAATCGTTGTCGCTGGTCACGGTATGGGTGCCGTTTTGGCGCTTCAGTTGGCTATGCGTGTTGATCCTGACGCATTACTGCTCCTTTCGCCCGAGGCGCCTTCTCCTATCGGTTCCGCACTTCCTCCAGCCCGAGCGCTTGTTGATACATGCACTACCCCCTTCTTTTGGAAACGGGGTATTAAGCCGACATTCCGCGCGGCACGAAATCTTCTGTTCAATAAACTCAATGATGAGACGGCGAAGAAATTCTATGGGTATCTCTGTTACGAATCAGGCCTAGCCATTCATCAGACCTGGTTTTGGTACCTTAATACTAAATCGAGTGCATCTATAGAGCGCGAAAAAATCTCCTGCCCCATCATGACCATCGCCGGTAGCGATGATCAATATTGCTCACCAAGAGTTGCACGACGTCTGGCTCGCCATCTTGGCCAGGGCCGTCACTTTCATCGTTTACAGGGCTTTGGGCATATGCTGCCTTTAGAAGACAAGAGCTTCACCGCTGCTAGGCAAATACACGTTTGGCTTTGTTGGCAGCTAGGGATGCAAAGCAACCCTAGCAATCAGCATCAGGGCTTAAATACAGCGACTGTATAACCCATGCCTTTCAGGTGGCTTGCATGCAGCTGGCTCATGGTGCCTTTCTCACAATAGATCAAGTAGCGCTGGGACTTATCCAAGCGCTCTACCTCACTCATTAACTCATAAAAC
>NZ_LWFT01000058.1:0-593 GCF_001635105.1 Oleiphilus sp. HI0079 | reverse complement strand
AGAACCTGAATGACCAAAATTGTAAAAACCTTCTGCCACAGAACCTTCTGGAAAGGCCCCTTTAAACTCAAAAACACTGCCACCGGAGAAAACAATCGTCGTCAGAGGCCCCCAACGACTCAAGATCTCAAGCAGCCCCTGCGCTTGATCACCATGAATAGCTTTATATGCTTGCATACCCTCACCTCTTAGAATGTATACGTTGCGGCCAAGATAACCTCACGACCAACAGCATCAAGCTGCGACCAAGTTTTTCGATAATAGCGGTCTGTTAGGTTATTTAGACTCATATCAAGCGTGATGTTGCCCAGCGCCTTCGGTGCCCATGAGCCATAAACATCTAATGTGGTGTAATCGTCATACACTAGCTGAGTCGTGTTGGCCGAATAGCGGGTTTTGTCTTGGTCTTGGGTATGAATAACGCGCATACCGAGTTGCGCCGAACTTGAGAATTGATTGGAGAGCTGAGCCGTGATGCTGTCTGCAGGGATGTTCGTGAGANCCTCCCCTGTTTTCTGGTCTTTTCCGCGAACCTGCCCATACGCAATCCGACCTTCAACGCCGGCCAAAAGATAGCTTGCTTCTAGCTCGAA
>NZ_LWFT01000057.1:0-3790 GCF_001635105.1 Oleiphilus sp. HI0079 | reverse complement strand
CTTGAAAGCGACCCTTCCTTCTCACTCAAAACCTTTGAAGAACTCCACACGAAATATCCAGGGACGATCGCAATTAGCATCTTTTTGGCAGAAGCCGAATACTCCGCTGGCAAAAAACAGGATGCGTTCGAGCGCTTAAAGCAGCTTCTTGAGTTCAACCCAAACAACTACCCTAGCGCTCTTCTTCTAGCCGAACTATATGACCTCGAAAAACGCTACGCGGAAGCGGAAAACATCTTAATCAAACTAACGCGAGCGCAAGAGGATAATCCTCTCGTCTGGTATATGCTTTCGGAAATTCACGGGCAAGCAGGCAATATTGTCGGACTTCGACAAGCGCGGGCGCAATTTTTCATACTAACAGGCCGCTATGACCAAGCTATTGAGCAATTGCAACTGGGCATCAAGATCGCCAAGCCAAACAGCCGCTTGGCTAGCATTATGAAAGGCCAACTAGATCGCGCTTACGACCTCAAAGAAAACCCTCCGTTTTAAAAACGGGGACGCCCAAAGAATCAACGATGAATAGAATAACGTTTACACCCTCACAAACGAACTAGCGCGCAGTAAAGGACAACATCCGCTCCAAAGGCTTCAGTGCGTCTCTGCGAAGGGTATCATCGACAAAGACCTCACAACCGTCACTGTTGAGCAGCACATCACGAACCCCCTCCAAGCCGTTCATAGCCATCCAAGGGCAATGAGCACAGCTACGACATGTTGCTCCGCTGCCCGCAGTCGGAGCCTCAATGAAGGTTTTCCCCGGGCTCAACTGCTTCATCTTGTAGAAAATGCCGTTGTCCGTTGCAACGATAAACGTCTCGTTGGGAAGCACTTGAGAGGCTTTAATGAGTTGCGACGTTGAGCCGACCGCATCTGCGAGTTCAACCATTGCATCAGGCGACTCAGGATGAACTAGAACAGCCGCTTCCGGATAAATCTTCTTAAGATCTTTTATCCCCGAAGCTTTAAACTCCTCGTGCACAATACACGCCCCATCCCACAGCAACATATCAGCGCCCGTTTGATGCTGAATATAGCTACCAAGATGTTTATCTGGACCCCAAAGTATTTTCTTTCCGGCGCGATCTAGATGCTCAATCACATCGAGCGCAATACTTGAAGTAACAACCCAATCTGCTCTTGCTTTTACAGCCGCAGACGTATTGGCGTAAACGACTACAGTCCGATCAGGGTGCTGATCGCAGAAACGAGAGAACTCGTCGACTGGACAGCCAATATCTAGGGAGCACGTAGCCTCTAAAGTCGGCATTACAACACGCTTATCCGGACTAAGAATCTTTGCCGTTTCACCCATAAATTTGACACCAGCAACAACGAGCGTTTTCGCATCACACGACGCGCCAAAGCGCGCCATTTCCAATGAGTCGGAAACAAGACCACCAGTCTCTTCGGCTAAAGCCTGTATAGATTCATCTGTATAATAATGCGCGATTAACACCGCATTTTCCTGCTTTAGCAGCTTCGCGATTTCGTTGCTGAGCGTATCAACACGAGCCACATCGAGCTCTTTAGGAATTTTTTCTTGCGCCAAGTGCTCTTGAACAAGAACACGATCTTGAAGATGACCCATTTACACCAAACCCATTGAATTTAACTAGTGGAATTATACCTAAACACGCGCGAACGCTCTAGAAAATACATGACGCCATTTCAGTTGAATGAGGAGGAACAACAGCTTATGCAGGTCAGAACAAAGAAGTGGTGGGTCGTGCAGGATTCGAACCTGCGACCAATTGGTTAAAAGCCAACTGCTCTACCAACTGAGCTAACGACCCCTTGAAAACGCCTATTAAGGCGATCGATGCGTGTTGGAAACACATCTTAGATAAACTGTCGGACTATCTTACCCAGACTACTCGGTACGCCCTAGCCAATTAAAAATTGGTGGGTCGTGCAGGATTCGAACCTGCGACCAATTGGTTAAAAGCCAACTGCTCTACCAACTGAGCTAACGACCCGACAGGGCGCATATAGTAATGATTTTAAGAAAAATAACAAGCCAATTTTCTAGTTTTTTTTGATCAGTCGGCACATACAACAAAAGAAACTAACGCCTTTAAAATCAACCACTTACCTAGAAATCGTGTAATTTTCCGCCAACTTAGCAGCCGTACTGTTTGGAAATTGCTGCTGAACCTGCTTCAAATATTGCTCAGCACTCGCTGGGTCTTGAAGCCGATCCAAAGTCACAGCCAGCTTGTACATTGCGTCCGGCAACTTTCTGTGCCCAGGAAAGGTCTTTACAACAATAGAGAACGCCTGTTTCGCCTGCTCAAGTTTTGGTAATACAAGATAAACCTCCCCCAACCAGTAAAACGCATTCCCTGTTAAATCGCCTTCTGGATATTTCTCGACATATGCATGCAATGCCTCAATTGCTTCGGGAAACTTTTTATCCCGAACATAATTGTATGCATTTTGATAGGCTACCTTTTGCTCCTCCGTCTCTTTTACAGCACCACCAGTTCTTTTGGGCGTCTGGACAGGCACAACCTCTCCACCCAAACCAACGGGAATTACGACTCCAGTCGCTTCAGATGGAGGCTGGTTAGCGACCGAGGCACTTTGAGTCACTAGACCGTCGCGCGAATCGATACCAGCATTGGCCAGTTTCTTCGACAGATCTTGCAAGCGCTGATCAATATCGCGATAGCGCTCTTTAGACAGCTTTTGCATCTGACGAATTTCATAGTCTTTCTCTTCAACAATACCTCGAAGCATCATTACCTCTTGCTTCAATTGCTCAACGAGAAAAAAGAGCTCACTATTAACACTAGGGGCCGGCAATGAGGTTTTCGGCGGGGCCGAAGACGCGCCAGTATTGACCGGCTTATCTTTGCGTGGCTCAGCGAGCTCGGGCTGGGAAGAAACATCACTAGACTGAAAGATCAACGTTTTTGCGCTAACCGAAGAGGTCAAAGCACAAATAAAAAAGGACTTCAAAAGAAGCCCTTTTCTTTGAATAAGTAAAGCTAGCATTGCTTACTTATTGATACTGCAGAACTGCACGACGGTTCTTAGACCAAGCCGAGTCGTTAGAGCCAGGCATAGCCGGTCTCTCTTCGCCATAGCTGACAACTTCGATCTGAGATGCCTGCACGCCGTTCACTTTCAAAAACTGTGCTACAGAGTTACCGCGACGCTCACCCAGTGCAATGTTGTACTCTTTTGTACCACGCTCATCACAGTGCCCTTCAACAACAATTTTCGCTTCAGGGTTCTGCGCTAAATAAGCTGCATGTGCTGCCAATGGCGCTCGGAATTCGGACTTAATCGTAGACTGATCAAGATCGAAGTAGATTGTTTTTACTTCGCGCATTGCAGCCTTTTCTTTCTCTGCCGCCTCTTGCGCTTTTTGCTCAGCAAGCTGCTGTTCGGTCATTGCTTCGTCAGATCCAGCACCAGTGCCTGCACCCGTACCAGAAGCTTCTCCAGTCTGCTCGGCTGTTGGCTCTAAAGGCTCTTCATCAGCAGTGCTTGTTGTTTCACAACCAACCAATACAGTTGTCGCTAAAATCAGGGCTAGGCCATGTTTGTAAGCTTCTAGTTTCATTGTTCTTCCTTTGTCAGATCTAAGATAATTCGTAGCCGCTTTTGTAATCATTCTATCAAGCGTTTGGTTTTTTCGTTCGGCCATGCGCTCTAAAACACATCACGCGCACATAGCTTGAGGACTGAGTTCATACTAATTCAAGCATCCCGCGCCACACAAGACACCTATTTATAATTTTAGTTTAGAAATGGTGACCATGCAGGTTCTCTTACC
>NZ_LWFT01000056.1:0-1185 GCF_001635105.1 Oleiphilus sp. HI0079 | reverse complement strand
ATGGATGTTGCCCCGCGTATCATTCGCAGGTGTTTAACCATTTTGGTCGAATACCAAGCTATATAATCAATGATGACAGGGTTAATACATTTAGAGCGCTTTGTTTGGGAAACATCTGTTACCTTCACACGTCACTCTTAAAATACCGCGTCGGTATCGGGGTTTCTTTTTATGATGACGTCGCAAAAGATGACCAGCTTTACCGCTTAGTCACGGATGCCAAGCGTGAGGTGAGCGACATAAAGTGCCATCTCAGTGATTTAGACGCGGCTCCACGCAAGGACAAAAAATACATCTCGAAGCTGCTCATGCGCAGAAACAGGTATGTAATGTGGCTCTCAGCCCTAGAGCAAGCGCCTTCCTTTTCAGATGTACTGCGCGCCATTCTCTCAGGCGTGCCAATCAAGCCTGTATGGAAAGCTTATAAGAAGCTTAGAAAGTAGGCCTAGGGCGAAACGTTGTTCGGCTAGTTGTTTCGGGCTTGTGCTAATCGGTTTAAACGGATTTCGCGCTGTCTAATGGCAACGTGTAAGTATCGATCGCTAACCCTCTACCACCAAAGCTCTCTTTTTGCGCAATTAGGCCGCCGTTAAGGATGGTTCCGTTCTCTTCGGTAGAGATGCCAAAGCTAAAATATTGTTGGTTTTGTGACATGGCATCTTGGATACAGTTTTCTATCAGAAAATCGAGGGCCCCCACGGCCTTTCCTTCGTCTGAGGTGGCCATATATTGTGTGTGCGTAATATTATTGAATTTGAACAGTAAGGTGGCTGCCATCAGGGTGCCATTCTGTTCTGCCATCTCCAAAGAGATATTTTCAGGGAAGCATGAATGTAGGTATTCGAGTTCTGCGGCGCTGTGGACGGGGCTCGCACCATGCTTGGATAGTACGCTACTAAGTAGAGCATGAAATGCTTGCCAGTCTTGCGATTTGCTTACGGTAACAGACTCTTTCTTTGCTTTGTTTATTAACCATTTCCGGCCTTTTGAGATCTTTGGGCGAGCCTTGAGATCGATCACGCTTGATAGGTCTCTGCGCGACAAAGTTGCACCTTCTTTCATCAGGGCATACAAATCATCTTGATACATCGAGCGTTGAAAAACATGAGGGATCGCTTTATAGCGAAGCGATACACAGCCGTCTTTTTTGCAGAAATTCGTGAGGCTCTCGAACAACTCGAGCAT
>NZ_LWFT01000055.1:0-989 GCF_001635105.1 Oleiphilus sp. HI0079 | reverse complement strand
ATCGTGGTGTCTTCTGTTTCGCCCGAACGATGCGAGATCACAGCCGTGTAACCTGCGTCTTTCGCCATCTGGATCGCATCCAGGGTCTCACTCAAACTACCGATCTGGTTAAACTTGATAAGAATCGAGTTTGCGATGCTCTTATCGATGCCTTCCTGAAGAATCTTGGTATTTGTAACGAACAAGTCATCACCAACCAATTGCACTTTATCGCCCAGACGTTCCGTCTGATACTTCCAGCCATCCCAATCTGACTCATCTTGACCATCTTCAATCGATACGATCGGGTAAGCGTCACACAAATCTGCAAGGTAGTCGCTAAAGCCTTCGGCAGTAAACACTTTGCCTTCGCCACTCAGATCGTATTTTCCGTCTTTAAAAAATTCAGACGATGCACAGTCTAAAGCCAGCGTAATATCGTCGCCCAGCGTATAACCTGCATCAGCAACCGCCGTCTTGATCACAGCGAGCGCATCTGCGTTGGACGCAAGGTTCGGCGCAAAACCACCTTCATCACCTACAGCCGTATTCAAACCCTGCGCTTTCAACACTTTCTTCAACGCATGGAAGATCTCAGCACCTGCTCGCAATGCTTCAGCAAAACTTGGCGCAGAAACTGGTTGAACCATGAATTCCTGAATANCGACGTTATTATCCGCGTGTTCACCACCATTAAGGATATTCATCATCGGAACTGGCATGGAGTATTGGCCCGCCGTGCCATTTATCTCAGCGATATGCTCGTATAGCTCTACACCTTTCGCTTGTGCGGCAGCTTTTGCTGCGGCCAACGAAACCGCCAAAATTGCGTTGGCGCCTAGATTAGCTTTATTCTCAGTGCCATCAAGATCAATCATAATCTGATCAAGCGCGCGCTGTTCCGTTACGTCTTTACCAATTAGCGCTTCGCGAATATCACTATTGATGCCCGCGACCGCCTTCAATACGCCTTTACCTAGGTAACGAGACTTATCGCCGTCACGCAGTTC
>NZ_LWFT01000054.1:0-781 GCF_001635105.1 Oleiphilus sp. HI0079 | reverse complement strand
TTTCAGTCGGTGCGACGGACTATCAAGGCAGCAAGGTCGCCTATTCTACCTACAATGAGTTTGTCGATGTGGTTGCGCCTGCCGGAATCTCTGACTTGAGCGATGGCGCCACAGATTTAGATCGAGATGGATATCTCGATGCAATTATGCGGGTTGATGGGAGCCCCACAGGCCTCACGTTGCCAGACGGCAAACCCTCGGGTTACTCTCCATCTCAAGGCACCTCGTTTTCTGCACCGGTTGTCTCTGGCGTTCTGGCACTTATGAAGTCTGTGTATCCTGATCTGACCCCTGCACATGTAGACTCCTTGTTAGCGTCCGGCGCACTCACTAATGATATTGGCCCTGATGGGCGGGATCCGTATTTTGGGCACGGTATGATTGACGCTTTTAAAGCCGTCAGTATTGCACAACAAATTGCTGCTGATCCGGCTAATATCGCGCCAAAAGTTCCGGATTATCGTGTTTCTGATAGGGAGTTTAGGTTTACTCAAAGTGCGATTGCGGGCGAGCTAAGCATTAGCAACTCAACGGAGTATGGATCAATCGCATCTGTCACCAGTGACCAGTCGTGGTTGTCGATCGAACAAGTCATTGAAGAGCTTGATCCGGCTGACGAGCCTGAACTGCCGTCTGTGACTCGATATCGGTTGAGTGTAGATACGCGAAATCTGTTTGACACAGCCTACTTCGCAACGATTTCGGTTACCGATAGCGAAGGCACTGTTCAATACATTGGCGTTTCGCTTGAGTTGCAAAATATTGATGGTCAGCAATTTGA
>NZ_LWFT01000053.1:0-1370 GCF_001635105.1 Oleiphilus sp. HI0079 | reverse complement strand
CAGCAGACTCAGTCGCTGCGGCAATTGGCACATCTGCTGATTGGACGGATAACGGCGTATCAGCACTGTCGCCGACGCTGGCTTCAGGCGCGACACTTACGGCGTCTGTACTATCCGCGCCAACCTGTTTCGCGCTCGGCAAATTTGAGAGATCAAGGGGGTCAATCGTCAATTCTGACTCATCCACAACCCACTCAAAGACCTCTTCCACTTTCGTTTTTTCAACGTCGGCAAAGAGCGAAATATTCCATGCTGAATAACATGCTTCGGGCTCTATATTCGAAAGCTTGGGTATGCCAGAGCAGTCTGCCTGCACCTCAATTGGTCCAAGCTCTTGAAGTTCACGAAACATCCGAATGGGTTCATTCCCAGTTCTGAGAATATCGGCATCCGGACGAAAATAAATTTGCCAGCCCTTTGAACCGGAGTCGCGCGCTCCGTCTCCGACTGAATCAGCGGAAGGCGTATCGGCACCTTGCCCATCTCGGGCATTAAGAATCGCCTCAAATTCCGCTTTGAGCTGGCCGGCTAATTCGGTTTCACACTCTTGACCATCTTCAAGTTGATTCACCATTGTACGGATACAATCGACCGAGCGAAGAAACAGATCGACGTGTTCTGATTGGATATCGAATTGATCGGATCGAATTAAGTCCAGTAAGGTTTCGACAACATGAGTGAAGTCTGCAATTTGTTGAAAACCAAAGGTGCCGCTACCCCCTTTTATCGAGTGTGCTGCGCGAAAGATTTCGTCGATTCTCTCTGAGTCCAATGCCTCTGGATCAAGCTCCAGCAAAGCGGACTCCATGATATCGAGCCCTTCATTACTTTCCTCGAAAAAGACTTGATGAAATTGGCTAAGATCTACGCTCATCGTGTACCTCTAAGCTCGTCAAAAACTAGCCCATCACCTTTTTAATGGTGGCCAATAATTGATCTGGGTTGAAAGGTTTCACAAGCCAACCCGTTGCGCCGGCATTTTTTCCCTCAGACTTTTTGTCTCCTGCCGATTCGGTTGTCAGCATCAAAATAGGCGTGAATTTATACTCAGGTAGTGTTCGTAAGTTTCTTACTAACTCGATTCCATCCATTACGGGCATGTTCACATCAGAAAGAACCAAATCAACGGAAGCGTTTTTCGCCTTGTCTAAAGCCTCTTGACCGTCACCCGCTTCGATAACATCAAAGCCCGCCCCTTTTAGCGTGAATGAGACCATCTGTCGCATCGATGCAGAGTCATCAACAGCCAATATCGTTGCCATGTATAAAACCTCTATCCTGTCCTAGTGCGCGCAGGCGCTTTCGTTTTGCGATTCTTACACGTAACGTTCTGAAAGACTGTTAAAGCCTAGAAGCACCGTGCATTCCTT
>NZ_LWFT01000052.1:0-590 GCF_001635105.1 Oleiphilus sp. HI0079 | reverse complement strand
TTGGGTTTCAACAATAACTTTCATACCATCCCTCCTCTAAGAAGCGAGCGTGATAGGAAAGCGCTCATTGAAGGCGTGATCGACGGAACCATCGATGCAATCACCAGTGCCCATGAGCCACGCAGCGTATCCGCTAAAAACGCGCCTTTTGCAGAGTCTGCAACTGGTATAAGCACCATCGAGCACGTATTTCATTATGCAATGAAGCTAGATTCGGCTGGCGAACTTGCTCTAGAGGTATTTATAAAAGCAATGAACGAAAGGTCATCCGCCGTGCTTGGCTTGCAAGCCAATCAAATTATGCCTGGCCAAAAAGCGAACTTCAGCATCTTAAACTTTGACGAGCGCACGTTAGACGAGAGCGATATACACTCTTCGGGAAAAAACACTCCGCTATTGGGTGAGCAAGTGACGGGAACGATCGAGCACACCTTTGTAAGCGGTGCGCTCGTTTATTCTGCATCTAGTTAACGGCGTCTTTCAAAGCCTTGCCAGGCTTAAAACCAACTGACTTGCTAGCAGGTATTTGAATAGCTTTACCGGTCTGCGGGTTCTTACCTGTACGCGCACTTCGGGTGCGCTGAGAGAAA
>NZ_LWFT01000051.1:0-719 GCF_001635105.1 Oleiphilus sp. HI0079 | reverse complement strand
AATAAGGTTTTTTCGCATTGTTCCGCTGAACGATGCAGTCAGCTTTGCCGTTTCAAGTGCTTCTTTGAGGCTGGCGCCTTCGTTAAGAGAGGATTGCGCAGCTTCATATGCGTTCTTGGCTTGAGTGATGCCCGGTGTAATGCCCACTAAAACGATTCTCGCTTCAGGATTTATATGATCCATCGGCGCGTAAAAGCTTTGATATCGGCTTGAGTCTAGGACTTTTAAGTTATCTGCCCAAGGGTTTGCGTGATAGGATTGAATCAACGCTAAGATCTGTTGGTCTTTCAGTTTATCCATTATGGCGTACCTTCTTGTTATGTGACTGATGATAGGTAGTGATCACTCTGTCGTTTTTAGTGCTGCTAACTTTTACGATAGGATTGGACTTCAGCAGCTTATCTATTTCGTGTCGTAAGTTTTTAAGTTCTCTCAGTCCTTTTTTATCTATGAACGAGATAGCGGCGTGGCCGTGTTGCGTGTACTCAATGCCAAAAAGTGAAATCAGCTCTAAAACTTCGAGACTGATCCCTCGTTGAGACATCCTTTGGGATGCATGCTGTGTGATGGTTGTCTTCATCTTGTGAAGCCTCCTGCCTTAAATAAAACAAATTATTCCTCGCTCAATGGAATTTAATTATTCACACGAGTTGCGGGGAGTCAACATAAAAATTCCCCGCAAAATGGAACAATTTGTTTTTTTCTTTGCTTCTATTAAA
>NZ_LWFT01000050.1:0-1064 GCF_001635105.1 Oleiphilus sp. HI0079 | reverse complement strand
AAATCCCATTAGAGAGCAGTTGGGTGAGAGGCTTTCAGCCGAACACGACTTTGATACAGCTTGGGCGAAAGTGCGAAAGCAGCTGCACTCTGCGATACAAACCGAGTATAGCGAGATCATCGATATGGGAGGGGTCGTTTCTCTTGTTGGTCCAACGGGAAGTGGCAAAACGATGACCGTCGGTAAGTTGGCGGCGCGTTATGTCATGCGACATGGCGCAGAGAGCTTGGCTCTGGTGACCACAGATCGTTATCGTATTGCAGCGCATGAGCAGTTGAAGGTGTTTGGACGTATTCTGAATGTGCCAGTGCATGTAGTGGATGAGGAGAACTGCCTCGACGATATTCTAGACAGGTGTTCTGATCGCAAACTCGTTCTGGNTGATACGGCAGGGCTGATGCAAAGCGACCGTTCATGGAATGAGCAATTGAAAGAGTTGAAGATGTCTGCACACAGGATTCAAAACTATCTTGTTATGCCGGCAACGGGTCAGTATGCCGTCATGAAGGCGAACTATAAGCATTACAAAATGGTGGGTCTTGCCGGTACGATTTTAACCAAGCTCGATGAGGCTGTCAGTCTTGGCGAGGCCATCAGTTACCTCGTTGCGAGTAAGTTGTCCTGCGCATATGTGACTGACGGGCAGCGCGTTCCTGAAGATATTCATCTTGCTAACAAAGAAGACTTGTTGAATAAGGCGGAGGAGTTATTGAATAACTCCGAGCGATGGGTGACAATTCCTGNTCACGACTCGGTGCAACAGAACNCCGATTATGCANTATCCGATTTTGCCTAAACATCACTGGCGCATGAATAAGCCTATTGTTTTTTTATGCCTGGCGAACTTTGCTATTCGCTTCACTAAAGTTCGTGCTATGTTTTTGCATCTAAGAAGTAAAACAAAAGGATACGATTAAGTATGGCGAATTCTAGCCCTGTTCAAGTTATCGCTGTAACCGGCGGAAAGGGTGGTGTGGGTAAAAGCAACGTCTCGATCAACCTTTCTATTGCACTCGCTGAGTTAGGTCGACGAGTCATATTGCTAGATGCCGACTTGGGGCTTG